>CADBRC010000135.1 GCA_902796985.1 uncultured Spirochaetaceae bacterium | reverse complement strand
GCTGTGCGCGGCTTGACAAATCCGCTCGTTGCATATAGTATGGATTTTATAATCAATCTTTTCTGAGAGGGGACATACTGCCGATGAGACTGTAATCTGATTTCCGCAAAAATCTTTTTCTGGGAGTCAGCTGCAGTTTTATTCTTTCTGGTCGGCGCGTGTTTCGTCCGCTGCGGCTGGCTTCTTTTCCGGAGGCCACATGTCAATTCAAATTACAAACCTTAGTTTCTCATATCCGTCATCGACCGTTCGTTTGTTCGAGGAGTTTTCCCTGCAGTTCACGGAGGGCTGGACCTGCGTCGCAGGGAGCAACGGCTGCGGGAAGTCCACCCTGCTCAGGCTCCTTGCGGGCATCCTGCACCCCGACGGCGGGAAGATCTCCTTGGGGGAGGGGAGCGCAGTATACTGCCCGCAGGAATGCGCCGAAATACCGGAGAACCTGTATACGGCTTTCTGGTCGGACGACAACGAGGTGCGGAAGTTCTTTTCCCGCCTCCGCGTGACGGAGGAAATGCTTGACCGCTACGACAGTCTGTCGGGAGGAGAGAAGAAGCGGGTTCAGGTTGCCTGCGTCCTTGCGGAAAAGCCTGCCGTGCTTCTCCTTGACGAGCCGACCAATCATCTGGACGCAAAGACTTCTTCGATGATAGCGGCCGCCCTACGGGAGTTTACCGGGACGGGGATTATGGTGAGCCACGACCGCGCGTTTGCGGATTCCCTCTGCACAAGGACGGTTTTCCTGTACGACGAGGCGGCGGCCTTTGCCGGGGGGCGGGACTGCATTGCTGCTGACTCATACCCCTGCGGGCTTTCGAAGGCGCTGGAGCTCAGGCAGAGCGCGGGGGAGAACTCCCGGGGCGAATGGGAACGGCTGAACGCGAAGGCCGCCCGGGAAAGAGACAGGGGCGCGCGGCTTGAGGCACAGAACCAGAAGGCGAGGGCACGGCTTTCCAAGAAAGCTGTCGATCCGCACGACCACGACACGCAGGCGAAAATCGACGTGGCGAGGATCAGCGGGAAGGACCGGACGACCGGCGACGCGAAGGCCCGGCTTGAGACGCAGCTCAGCCGGACGGAAAGCGAGCGGGACAGCGTGAAGAAGGCCCTGCGGCGGAAGGAAGGATTCACCCTTTCTGGGACGGATGGAGCGCGCCCCGTCGTCATTGATGAGGCGGTGCTGCAAGCCGGACCCTACCGGCTCAGGGTTCCCCACATGGAGATACGGAGGGGGAGCAAGATCGCGCTCACCGGTGAGAACGGGGCGGGGAAGACGCTCTTTGCCCGCCATGTCATCACCCTTATGGAAAAGGCGGGCCGCGCGGGGGAGATTCTCTACCTCCCGCAGGAAATCCCGGAGGAGGGGAGGGAGGCGGTTCTCGCGGCCTTCCGTGAGCTGGATGAGAGCGGGCGGGGCGAGGTGCTTTCCACCATGTACCGGCTGGGGAGCGAGCCGGAGCACCTTGAGGGCGGGGACGGGCAGCTGAGCCCCGGCGAGCTCCGGAAGCTGATGATTGCGCTCGCGGTCCGGCGGCCGCTCTCGCTTCTGGTTCTGGACGAGCCGACCAACCACATGGACATTACGAGCGTCGTTGCGCTGGAAAATGCCCTGTCTGCGCTGGACTGCGCGATGATCGTGATAAGCCATGACAAAGCCTTTCTTGAGAAAATCGCCGGGACGGGAATCGTCATTGTGCGTGACGGGGACGAGGGCGAGCTGCGGCTGCCGTAAGGGGGCGTGGGTCCGTAAGGGGGCGTAGGTTCGTAAGGGGTGTGGGGCAGTGCGTAAACCGGACGGGTCCGTAAGGGGGGGGCTTGGACAGCTGCTTCGGTTGAAATTCCGCAGTGATTGTGTTAGCCTTATGCGGAAGGAGGCCGTATGAGGCGTTTTTTCAGGCTGCTGCCGTTCTTGCTTGTTTCCCTGTTTTCACTGTCGTTCATGTCGTGCGTGGATTATGTCCAGTCCATCGGCTACAAGAACGGAAAGTACCAGATATACTACAAGCTGACCCTGTCCAAGATGGTGTTCGCCATGATGGATGCTGATCCGGAGGATATGTTCCGGGAAATAGGTATGAATGATACGTCGGATATTCCGCCGGGGGCTTCATTCAGACGGGTGGACACCGACCTTGACGTAGGATTTGAGATTTCTGCTGAGATTAACCCTAAGACAGCAAACGAGAATGACAAGAAGGCCCTGCCGTTTTCCGAGGGGAACAGGATGTACGTGCCCTTCCTCCCCGGAGAGGAGGATGTTTTTCCCGAGGACTTTTCTGACATTGCTGACAGTGAGGACGACATGACATCGGCGATGGCCCAGGCGATGCTGTCCTCTACGAAATTCCGCATACTGCTCAGCAAGAAGATGGTTCCTGCGGTGGGAACGGTATATTTCGAGGGGCTGAGGGGGCAGGACTGTTCCCTCCCTGTCTTTGATTACGGGGAATCGTACTGCATTGAAATTCCTTTGATCCTTTTTACCGAGAAAGGGAAGTACCGTTTTGACCGGGTTGTAGTCGCCCTGCCGTAGCTTGTTCTTGTAAAAGGATTGTCTTGCTGGCATACTGTTTCTATGGAATACGAGATTACAGATCATGTGACGGCTGAGGAGTATATTGAGCTGCGGAAGCTCGTGGGCTGGGGGGAGTTCCCGCTGGAGCAGGCTGCCGAGGGAATCAGGCACACGACCCACCTTCGCTGCTTCAGAAAGTACGGGCAGGCCATCGTACTCCTGCGGGTGCTCTGGGACCACGGCTACGTCGTCTACATCGCCGACGTCATCGTCCGTCCGGAATACCAGGGGCAGGGACTCGGCCGCGCCCTGATGGATGACGCGATGGCGTACGTCAGGAGCATGCTGAGGCCCGGGTGGAAGGTCATGGTGAGCCTCATGTCCGCGAAGGGCAAGGAGGAATTCTATAAGAAATTCGGAT
>CADBRC010000134.1 GCA_902796985.1 uncultured Spirochaetaceae bacterium | reverse complement strand
TCTCCGTTTGCCCACCCCCTCGTCGTCGGTGCCTACAACCGCTTCATCCTCAGGAGTGACTGGGCCCTGGTTGAATGGGAGGACGTGAACCATTACCGAAAGATGAAGTTTGACCGCGACTGGTACTGGACAAACTTCGTCCTGCACCCCTATCAGGGTAACCTCGCGTACATGGGGGCCCGTAACTCCAACTTCAATGCCCTCGGCGCGTTTGCCATGTCCACCATAAGTTCAACGATATGGGAAAATTTCTTTGAAAAGAATGCCCCCTCCATAAATGACATGGTGTATACGACGGTCGGAGCCTTCGCCATGGGAGAGATGCTCTACCGCCTGTCCATCTCTGCTTCCGATGTGTGGGCCCCGCTCGGCTACCTCTTCAACCCCATGCGCCTGTACACGGACTTTACGACCGGGCACAAGCCCCAGGGCCTGCACGGAGCGGTTTACCGCCTGTCCTTCAGCCCTTACTTCTCCGCGGGTCTGGGCATGACCTATTACGGAGACGGGTGCGCCAATGACGTGAAGAGCCGCCCCATTTCTGCCGGGTCCCTCATGGAGATGTATCCTGCCCTGGTGGGGCTTGACGCTTATGTTGAGTACAATGACCCCTACGGGCACGAGACCAACACCCCCTACAGCCAGTTCGAGATGAACTTCGGCGGCGGCATGGGTGTCTCCTCCGGACAGGGCTTCAAAGAGGACGAGCGCAAGAAGGGCTACGACATCCACCTGTTCAGCAACGGCATCCTCTTTTCCCGGACTATCCCCGAGGAAAAGGAAACCGACACGACGATAGGCATGTCGATGAACTATGATTTCATGTGGAAAAACTTCTATGAGTTCACGGCCCTTGCCCCCGGCTTCGTCTTCAAGCAGCGGCGCAGGCTGCCTTCCACGACGCTGGAGTACCAGACCCATCTGGGTGTAAACCTGCTTGGCACGAGCGATATGTTCTTCATCCGCCGCCACCTTTACGAGGGTGAGGAACTCCGCTCCTACTCCTATACGGCGGGCCTGGAGTTTGTCGGTATGTTCAAGAGCCGCTGGGACAACGGGGACCTTCTGGACTTCACCCTGCACAGCTACCTCTGCTACGACTTGCCCGACATGGACGTGGACTATGAGCCGAGAGGAATAGAGCTCATAAACCACGCGCAGTTGTCATTCGAGCTGCCGCTGAGCAGCTTTATCTCTTTGGGCTTCAAGAACGAACTGTTTGCCAAAAACTCCTGGTACCAGAACTACCCTCATGCCGATGCATTCGCCTATACGGCGGGCCTCTATGTCCGCCTGAACTTCAAGAAATAGCCCCTAGCTGGGCTTCTTGACCCATTTCTTTATCTTGCTCTTGGTGAACTTGCCGGCGCGTATAGCCTCCTTGACTTTGTCACTGTCAACGAGCCATGGGTTTTCCTGTTCCCGCAGAGCCTCAATCAGCTTGTGCCAGTTGAAGAGCCTCACGTTTTCTTTTTCGGCCTCCGTGCATCCTCCTTCTTCGTTGTACAGCTCCCAGAGGATTTCTGCGGCGAATCCGTCCCGCTCGTCAAGTTCTTCCGTGTAGGGGTAAATGGCTCCGGAGGGCTTTGGCCTGCCCGGAAGATAGGCGAGGACTGCGGCGGGGCGGTTCTTTCTGAACTCCAGCAGGACCGTCTCACCGCCAGACGGACGGAATTCCCGGCTCTCGCCGAAGTCCGGGGAGACGATGAGCCGGAGCTGTCCGCCTGTGTCTGCGGTGCTGCCGGACGGAAGCTTCATGCAGAAGTAGTCGTCGGGCAGCACGCCCGCATCGTAGAATTCCTCGCTGACGGGGGACGAACATGCGACGAGCAGGAGGGCAGAGAGGGCTGCCACAAACAAAGCTACGGCAGACAAGGCCGCAGCGACCAAGGCCGGAATGACCGGCACGGGGAAGAAACCGGGAGTGCCCCGGTCAAAGTCATTTGTCTTCATACAGGTACTATCTGTTCGCAAAGACAAGAAATGTCAATTTCACTGAATTTTTCTGTGGAAGAATTCGGTCATGGGAGACAGGTTCAAAAGCCCCGGCTGGACTTTTGAATCTGGTCAAAATCAACCTGTCTCGTTGACGGATTTCCTATGTGGCCGTATAATGAAGGGCATGGAAACACTTGACCTTTCATCTGCGTTGGAAATGCTGGGCGGGGAGAAGGAGCTTCTGATTGAACTGCTGAAAGCCTTCGTCTCCGGCGAACGGCTGGACGGGGCAAAGCTGGAGCGGCTGGCATCCCTGCCGGACAGAACCGAGGCGGCCAAGTATGTGCATTTCTACAAGGGGGCCGCCCGTCAGCTGGCTGCGCAGAAGCTTTCGGCGAGCGGTCAGGCACTGGAGGATGTGCTGCGGGGCAGGAAAGCGGGCGACATTGCAGCACTCAGCAAAGCTTTCCTCGCCGACTATGATGAAGCCTTTGAGGCAATCGAAGGCAGCCTCGCTGTCCTGTAGGGCAGCTGAGGACGGAGCGGACGCGCACGGCCGCTCCGCAGCTTTTGCCTTTTATGCTTTTGACGCCTGCAGCAGTTTGGTCTTGAGCTCCTGCTCGATCTGCGAAAGCTCCTGCTCGGCATTGCGGCGTTTTTCCTTGCCTTCGGCCTGAATGCGGAGAACTTCGTCCATCGTGCTGATAAGCTGTTCGTTCGTGTGCTTTATCGTCTCGATATCAACGATTCCGCGTTCGGACTCCTTGACCGTTTCTATCGTAGCGGTCTTCAGCGCATCGGCATTTTTCCTGAGCAGCTCGTTCGTCATGTCGGAAACTTCACGCTGTGCCTTTGCCGCCTGATTGGAATGTTCGACGCCGATGGCAATCACCATCTGGTTCTTCCACAGGGGAATCGTGTTTACGATGGTGGACTGAATCTTTTCCGCCATGATGGTGTCGGAAGCCTGGACCATCCTGATCTGAGGGCCGCTCTGAAGGGCTATCGTCCTGGTCAACTGCAGGTCGTAAATCTTCTTTTCAAAACGGTCGCACATTGCGGCCAAATCTTTCGCCGCCTGGACATCCTCCGCCAGACCGCTTTGCGCCGCCTTGTTCTGCAGCTGGGCAAGCTCTCCGCTCCTGGTCTCCTCCAGCTTCTTCTTTCCCGCTGCAATATACATGGAAAGCTCTTTGAAGTACGCAAGGTTCGCCTGATACATCTGGTCAAGCATCGCTACGTCTTTCAACAGGGTGACCTCATGCTTTTCAAGCTCCGTCGTAATCACGTTTACATTAGTCTCAACCTTCGCATACTTGGCCTTCATTGCCGTCAGCCTGTTGGCGCTCTTCTTGAACAGAGCCTTCAGTCCCTTTTCCTGTTCGTCGATCTCAAAGCCCTTGAGCTCGCCGATGAGGTTTGTAATCATGTCGCCGACCTGCCCCATGTCCTTGGTGCGGACGGAGTCAAGCGCTTTCTCGGAAAAGTCGGAAAGCTTCTTCTGCGTTCCGGCACCATAGTTCAGAATCGCGGTGGAGTTTGACAGGTCGATCTGCTTTGAAAAAGCATCGACCTGCGCTTGCTCCTCTGGAGTGAGCGGTATTTCTTCCTTCGGTTTTTCTTCCTGGATGGAAGGAAGTTTCGCGGCTGGTGCAGCGGGTGCGTCAAAAGTCAAAGTTGGCGTCAAGGTCAAAGTCGGTGTCTCTGCTTTGAATTCCATAATTACTAACTACTCCTCGTGTATTGATTTCTATTGCTTTATCATCAGTTTGTTACCGGTTGCATCGGAAACTCGTCCTGGCGGGTTTTCCGATACCCCCTGTTACAAAAGCGCATCCTGTTTCATCATCGTTTTCATTACGCTGATGTCCGACGAGATGTCCCATGAATCGCTTTCAAAAAGCTGGTTCAAAAGCTTTACAAAGGCTTCGTTGATGACATCTGTCGCCTCTTCGATCTCCTTCTGTGATTTTGCGATGGTTTCGACCGTCTGCGACGTCTTCCTTTGGTTCACATAGCTCTGCAGAAGCTTCTTTGTGGTCGGCAGGTAGTACGACATGAACTTCCGCAAATCTCCTGCGATATCCGGTGTTTCCTTCAGCTTCTTGAAGATCGAGAGGGCTGTCGCTTCAAGCGTATACAGCTTGTCCGACATGGTCTCCGTATCGGGAATCAAGTCGTTGAAATAGCGGATTTCGTTCAGATAGTCGTTCCCTTCCCTGAGGATGCTCTGCACGTCTTCCGGCAGGCTTTCGTCAATCGTGTAATACTCACGCTTCGTGGGCTTTTCTTCCGTAGGCGCGCTCTTTTGGGGAGCTTTGTTTTTCTGCGGCTTTGCGGCAGCTGGTGACCCTTGCGTGTATGCCGTGCTTTTCAGGTATTCCTTATAGACTTCGTCGGTCAGCATCAGCGTCGTCTCGGTTTTATCCAGCACGGCATACGGCAGATAGCCAATGCTCTTCATCTTCTTTAGCTGGCGGACAACATACGCGGTTGCCATGCCTGTTTTATCACAAAGTTCTTTTATAGTGACATACGTTTTGTTTCCGATTGCATCTCCGAACCTGAAGTAGTCTTTCACAAGCCTGTTCTTGTTTCTTGCCGACCAGATTAGAGTTCCCCCGCCAAATACGGATGCAGCCGAAAAAAACAGTAAGCCGATGTCAAAGCCCAATTCATCAGGGTTCTGGCCAATCGAAATGATGCCCGCCAAAAGAAAAAGCGACATTATGAAAACTATGATTGAGCCCATGATAATCTTGCCCAGGCCGATAATGCGGGAGCCGTACCTGCTGACCCTGCCGGCGAAGAAAGGTGAACTCTGGTTATTCTGCGGGGAAACTGCATTTTTCAGTCCCGATTTCACGCTGGACCTTATTTCAGAGCTGATGCTGGAGCTCAAGCTTGACGCGGCCCCGCTAATGGAACGCCTTATGTCATCGCTGAGGTTTGAGAAGTTCCCTGTCTCGGCAGCTTTGTTTATGCTGTGCAGTATCTCTTCACCATATCTGAAAATATCTTTGTTGTCCATACCGGCCCCTTACATCCTCTGGGCACGTACAAAAGTCCTGTAGAACCTTTGAAACTGCCTCCAGTATACGATTATAAGACTTCTTCGGAAAAGTTGCAATTGCTTTTCGGGGGGAGGGTGGGGCTTCTAGCGCACCTGTCCGCCTTCGGGGAGTCCGTACAGCCCTGCCATCCGGCTGATTTCTGTCCGCAGCTCTTCCCGCAGTT
>CADBRC010000133.1 GCA_902796985.1 uncultured Spirochaetaceae bacterium | reverse complement strand
TCAGCTTCCCCGTTTACTGGAAGTGGACGTTCTAGGATAAGCCCAACGGCTTAGCTTAGGCTACGGAAGGCGACCAGCCGCACGGCTGGCCGCCTTTTTTTATGTCCGGACTGCCGTTGACTAAAATTTCCCTAGTCAATATAATATTCCCCTATGACTGTAAACGAGTTGCGCTCGAAGTATATAGAGTTCTTCAAGTCCAAAGGGCATACCGAGATTTCCGGCAAGTCCCTTCTTCCTGACAATGACCCGACCGTGCTTTTCACGACGGCGGGAATGCAGCCTTTGGTTCCTTATCTTTTGGGCGAGACGCACCCGTCCGGCGACCGGCTGACCGACTATCAGAAATGCGTCCGTACGGGCGACATTGATTCCGTAGGTGACGCGAGCCACCTGACTTTCTTTGAGATGCTCGGTAACTGGAGCCTGGGGTCATACTTTAAGCAGGAGTCCATAGCCTACAGCTATGAGTTCTTGACATCTCCCAAATATCTGAACATCCCTAAGGAAAAACTGAACGTCACGGTTTTCGAGGGGGAGAAGCAGGCTGACGGGACGGAGATTCCCCGCGATGAGGAGGCCGCCAAACGTTGGGAGGAGATGGGCATTCCGCGTGAGCGCATTTTCTTCCTTCCCCGGAGCGACAACTGGTGGGGACCTGCCGGCCAGACCGGGCCCTGTGGTCCTGATACCGAGATTTTCTATGATAACGGCCAGCCCAAATGCGGCCCGGACTGCAAGCCCGGCTGCCACTGCGGCAAGTATCTGGAAATCTGGAATAATGTCTTCATGGGCTACAACAAGGACGCGCAGGGGCACTACAACGAGATGCAGCGCAAGTGCGTGGATACCGGTATGGGCGTGGAGCGCACTGTCTCTGTTCTGAACGGGCAGAAGTCCGTCTATGAGACTGATGTTTTCCTTCCCATTATACAGTGCATCGAGCAGCTTTCCGGCAGGAAGTACGGGGCGAACGATTCTGATGACGTTGCCATGCGGATTATTGCCGATCACGTGAGGACGGCGACTTTCATTCTGGGTGATCCCAAGGCGGTCACTCCCGCACGCACAGGGGCAGGTTACATCCTGCGCCGCATCATCCGCCGTGCTGTCCGCTATGGCAGGAAGCTCCAGATTGACGGAAGCTTCCTGGCGAAGCCTGCCGAAATCGTCATTGGCGAGTATAAGGCTGCCTATCCGGAGCTTGCCGAGCATGCTGACTTCATAATGCAGCAGCTGACGCTTGAGGAGGAGAAGTTCAGCAAGACGCTCAAGGCCGGTGAGGCTGAGTTCCAGAAGCTCCTGCCCAACCTGCAGAAAAATCCCAAGATGGTTATCCCCGGCCGCGTCGCCTTCCGTCTGTATGATACCTTTGGCTTCCCCATCGAGATTACGCAGGAGATGGCCAAAGAGAACGGCATGACCGTAGATATCGAGGGCTTTAAAGAGCAGGAGAAGAAGCATCAGGAGGAGAGCCGTACGCTTTCTGCCGGCAGCTTCAAGGGTGGTCTGGGTGACCACAGCGAGATAACGACCAAATACCACACGGCGACCCACCTCCTGCAGCAGGCCCTCGTCCAGGTTCTGGGCGACGAGGTTGCACAGAAGGGTTCGAACATCACGGACGAGAGGATGCGGTTTGACTTCTCCTTCCACCGCGCGATGACCAAAGAGGAGGTCAAGCAGGTGGAGGACATCGTAAACGAGCAGATTCAGAAGGATTTGCCCGTGACGATGGAGGTGATGGACCTGGAGGCGGCCAAGGCTTCCGGCGCGCGTGCCCTCTTCGGCGAGAAGTACGAAAAACAGGTCAAGGTGTACACCATCGGGCCAAAGGACGGCTGGTTCAGCAAGGAGGTCTGCGGAGGCCCCCACGTGCAGCATACGGCTCAGATAGGCACATTCAAGATAGCAAAGGAGCAGTCCTCCTCGGCGGGTGTCCGCCGCATCCGCGCCACGATTGAGGGCGGGCTGCCTTTGGACAAACAGTGATAATTCCTGGGTGGGAATGATATATGGGGTTCGGCAGAAAAAGCAGAATTTTTTCTGTCGATTTTGTAACTAACGCAATCTTAAAAGGTTTCTTTTGATGAAGTAGGAAGGCAAGTTTTACATGCTGGTAATCTTTATCAACAAGATCGAGGAATGAAAATGAAACGTTTAATCGTAAGTGCAGCTCTTTTGCTGACTATGGCAGTCTCTGTCTTTGCCGCTAGCTCGGATATGACCCCCCTCGCGGTGGTCAAGCTTAACGGCAGTGAGACTATCACCGTTAAGACACTTAAGGACAGGGTAACCCTTTGGACCAAGCTGAACGGCGTCAAGGAAGCGACGCTCGATCAGAAGAAGGCAATCCTTGACAATCTTATTTACGAGAAGCTTGTCGCCCAGGCTGCTGCCAAGGACGGGGTTTCTATTTCTGACAGCCAGATAGACCAGTCCTTCCTGAGCACGATGAGCCAGCAGTTCGGCCAGCAGTTCAGCACCGAGAAGGAGCTTTCGGACTATCTTAAGAAGCAGACTGACAAGAACCTCTCCGAGTACATCAAGGAGATGACGGGCTATTCCCTGCCTGACTACAAGGTTTACCTCAAGAATTCGATTCTTGTCCAGCAGTATGTTTATACGAAGAAGCAGGCCGAGATTAAGAAGGTGACGGCCTCCGATCAGGAGATCCGCGATACCTATTCGATGAACAAGGCGATGTTCGTCTGGAGCGACATGGTCAAGCTCTTCATCGTCATCGTGCCCAAGGACAAGGATGCCGCTGCTGCCAAGAAGAAGGCAGACAAGATGCTCAAGGACTACAACAAGAAGTCTGCCTCGGCTGAGGATGCCATAATCAAGGATGCCGACAACGGAAAGGCATATCAGGCCGGCTACATGATTCTTACTTCCCAGCAGGCACAGCAGTTTGGATGGGGACCGGACAAGGTCGTTGAGCTGTTCGGCCGCAAGAAGGGCTACGTCAGCGAGCTTTCCGTGACCGACGGTGACTATCAGTTCTATGTCGTAAAGGACAAGTTTGCTGCCAAGATGCTCTCCATCGACGACATCATCCAGCCTGAGTCCACGACGACGGTCTACGACTACATCAAGCAGAATCTGACCCAGCAGAAGCAGAGCCAGTATTTCGCCCAGGCTGCCATGGATCTCTCCAAGAGCCTGGACACCAAGAGCAACGTTGAGCGCAAGAAGGAGGGCTCTGCCCTCGAGAAGCTGCTCAACTGGGATTCAGAGTCCTGATAGCTGATGTCAAGACATAAAGCGAGGGTTCTGGCTTTTCAGGCCCTCTTCTCCTATGATGTAGGAGGGGAGGGGCTGGAAGAGCTTCTTACATTGAACTGGGCGGAGAATTCCGGGGATCTTGATACGGAGACTTCGGACTTCGCCCGTATGCTCATCGCGGGGACCGTGAACCACCTTTCTGAGGTGGATTCCTGTATTAAGGGTCACCTTGCCCCAAAGTGGCAGTTTGACCGCCTGAACCGGGTTACCGTTGCGATTCTCCGCATAAGCATCTTCTCTCTCCTTTACCAGAAGGATATGCCTGTCAATGTTGTCATAGACCAGGCTATCAAAATCTCCAAGGAGTTCGGGGAGGATGATGCCTTTAAGTTTATCAATGCGATGCTCGATAATATAAGCAAAGGGCTGCCCGCGGACTGAAACTATATTGCCGGGCGCTTTGGAAGAAAGGGCCTTGAGCGGTAAAAGTAAAAAGCATAGCATAATCATAGCTGTTCTGATTTGTGTCCTGCTGCTTGTCGTGGCGGCGGGCGTTTTTCTTGTTTTGCGGCTTCGCTCGTCGCACTACGAGGGTTCTGCCATAACGACGGAACTTTCCCTGATTGACTCTTACATACAGCAGGGCGATACCAAGCAGGCCCTCTCCTCCCTGAACAGGATTGAGGGGCGGGCGCATTCCGCCGGTGACAGGATGGGCCTGTACAAGCGTTACATGGCTCTCTCTGAGTACGACAGGGCGGAGAAAACCCTCAAGAAAGCCCTGCGCTCCTTTCCCGGCAACAAGGAATTCACCGCACTCTACGGCAATTTCCTTCTCCGCCGGAACCGGGTCAAGGACGCCCGCAAGCGTACTGAATCCCTTTCAGGCACGGAGTACTCTTCCATCTATGCGGAGGCTGTGCTGCGTGCTGCCCTTGCCTCTGATTACGATGCAGACCGCTTTTTTGCCAGGTCAAACCCCATCCTGAATTTCTTCCGCAGGAAGGCAAGCAGCTCCGATAGCTCCGGACAGGAAGCCAGGCGGCTTTTCTTCATGGACGAGCGCTTTATCCCTGTCTACAAGGACGCCTACCGTTCATCCAAAATTTCCCTCTGGCAGATAAACGCCGCGACCATCCTGATGGCCAGAGGCAGCTACGAGGATGCCTCCTCCCTGTACCCGGGCGAGGTGACCGGCTACAGGGACGCGCTCTTCTGGGGGCTTGTCTCGTATGATGCCGGGCGTTACGCGGAAAGCCTTGAGGCCCTGCTTAAGGCCGAGGAGCTTCGCAAGAAGGGCAGCCTGGATGAAAAGGGCGAGCTGGCTCAGGCGATTGAGCTCAAGGCCCTGCTCTCCGACGACTACTATATCCTTGGGGACGATGCCTCTGCTCAGGCGATGCGCAGGGAGGTGCTGGACATCTCCTCGCCCTATATGGACGCATTTATGGAAGAAAAGCTTCCGTCCCTCAACCGGATCCTGCCCCTGCTCTACATGAATACCGCCCTCTATGCGCGTGACAGCGGGGACGAAAAGGAGCGGTACGACAAGCTTTTCCAGCTGGTCAGCTACTTCCCCGATTACGAGCCGGGGCTTGCTGCCTACGGTGAGTATGCCATAGACTCCGTGAACCGACCTGTGGAGGTCGGGATTGAAGCCCAGCTGAGGCAGGCGGGACTCCGTACTCTTGCAATGGAGGAGCGGGACTCCATTCCCGTGGTGCAGATTCAG
>CADBRC010000132.1 GCA_902796985.1 uncultured Spirochaetaceae bacterium | reverse complement strand
GTCTCAATGTTTGCGGGCGAAGAGTCGCATTTTCCCGTTGCCGTGGATACAGGTGAATTCCTCTTTTCCCAGAAGAATGGTCTCCTGTTTTGCCTCATCGTCAGAAATCAGCTGGCCGTAGCCGTGATCGAGGGTGTGCAGGTAAAAGTCAAAATTCGATGTGTCTACGGCCTGTCCGGGCTGCGGCAGAGAATAAACCGCCGCACTCTTCGTTGTCAGCAGAAGCACCCGGGGCTTGAAGAAGAATATGCGCCCGTCATCCGATATGTTTTCATTGATATAGCGGTACATCTCCTTTGCTTCTTCCGTAAAGCTTCCGGTACCCAGGTACCTGCCGAACATGACGTTCCTGATTCCCGTTGCTACGCTGATGGACATGAAGATAAGGCAGGAGAATACCGCGATTGTGACATAGGCCCGGAAGCCGAAGGCGAAGAGGGGGCGGGAGGTGGCGGACTCATGCAGTGTCTCGGCTGCCCTCCCTGCAAAGAACAGGAGGATGGGAATGGCTGAGACTACATAGCGTATGCCCTGCCCGCCAATCGGCCAGATTATGTACAGGGCCATGATGCCGAGGAAGTAGACGATGAAGACGTAATCCCTGTGCAGTGACTTTGCCATCGCCCAGAAAATGGATGTGAAGAGGACGAACCAGATAAATCCCGGATAAAAGAAATCGGAGAAGAGGGTAAAGTAATACACGCAGTTGGAGATGATGCTGGACGGACTGAGGTATTTGAACAAGTCAAGCTGCTTTCGGTCGGGGGAGGGGAAAAGGACGCTGTTGATTAGGAAGGTCAGGACGAAAAAGACTGCATAGGGAATAAGGCCGCATGCTATTGCAGAAAAGCCCGAGTCTTTCCAGTCTTTCCGCCTGAGCTTTCCGGCGAAGCGCAGCAGCTGGACGCAGAAGAATGTGCATATCAGGACGACTCCGCTGTCCCGGCATATATATGAGCAGGCCGAGAAGAAGCCTGTGCCGAGGGAAAGAAGGAATCTTTTCCTGCCGTCAGCCTCCTCGAAGAAAAAGCTCATGAACATGAGGGCGATGAATGTGAATGTCAGGCTGCTCGTGTCCGACAGGATGCAGTCCGTGAGCTTGTACAGGCAGGGGCTGAACGAGAACAGGGCGGCTATGACCATGGCCGTTACGCGCTTGAGCTTCTTGTCGCAGTAATAGAAGAGGGCGGCAGCAAAGACGGCGTACATGACGGCGTTTATCGCCTTGAACGCCAGCAGGCTGAATCCGGTCAGCTTGTATACCGCTGCAAGCAGCAGGGGGAACCCGTGCGGGTATATGAAATAGCCGGACGTGTTTACGTATTCCGTTGTGTATGTGCCGTTCGCAATTGATATGCCCTGCTTGATGTATTCCCCGAAATCATCGCCCCAGTCATGGCCGTCCGTTATGTTTATGGTGGCCACGAGCAGCGTCAGTATGAAGAAGAAAACGGCGGTGCGCACGCTGCCGGACTTCCTGCCGTTTATGGCGGAAACAGTCTGCTTTATGCCCCCGAAATGCCTCAGACAGAGCAGGAGCGCACAAGACGCAGCGGCAAAGATGATGGCGAGCGTTCCGGCAGTCCACAGGGTCCTTTGCCAGTGCAGGTGATTCAGCTCCCGGCCCTTGAGCCGTTCCCCAAAGCTGATAATTATGTTCTGGACGGGGGGGATAAAAAGAATCAGCGCGGACAGGCAGACTAAGGCACAGAATGCATATCCATATTTAGCTTTTAGGAAAGCAGCCTGTCTCCTGCTCCCGTCGTCCGAACGCTTGTTTTTCATGCGCTTCAGTGTACATCACAAGCTTTTGCAGTGTCAAGGCTGGTTCCCGGATCCTGTAGGGCCTGCCCCTAGCATTTTTCCGCGATTTCTGCTACCTTATGGCAAGGTGAAGCGATGAACAAATACGTGAAGATAATGCGGCCCGACCACTGGATAAAGCAGCTTTTCATTGTCCCGGGAAGCGTGGCGGCCTTTTTGCTGACGCACAAGTCAATGCCGGATTTGTTTGACATGGCAGGAAGTTTCCTCCTGGGCTTTGTCTCCACCTGCCTGATTGCGTCTGCGAACTACAGCATAAACGAGTGGCTTGACGCGGACTTCGACAGGTTTCATCCCACAAAGAAAAAGAGGGCGGTTGTTACGGAGGGTGTGAAGGGGAGCGTCGTGTGGATCCTGTGGGGCTGCCTCTCGCTCCTCGGTTTTTGCAGCGGCTTTTTTGTCGGTAAGATGTTCCTTATTGCAGTCGTCTGGCTGTGGGTCATGGGTCTTTTGTACAATGTGAAGCCGGTCAGGACCAAGGACATTCCCATACTCGACGTTCTCTCTGAGTCCCTGAATAACGCGATACGCCTGCTTCTGGGATGGTCGATTGTCTCCGGCAACACCCTTCCTCCCGTCAGCATTCTTCTGGGCTACTGGATGTGCGGGGCCTTCCTCATGGCAACCAAGCGTTTCGCGGAATTCCGCATGATAGGGGATCCGGACCTTGCGGGACATTACCGGAAATCTTTTAAGTATTATACGGAAAAATCATTGCTGATAAGTGCGTTCTTCTATGCACTCTGTGCGGTTTTCTTTACCGGGATTTTCCTCCTGAAATACCGGATTGAGCTTATCCTGTTCATCCCTGCCCTCATGGGGCTTTTCTGCTATTATTTTTACCTGTCGTTCAAGGATGATTCCGCAGTGCAGAAGCCTGAGAAGCTGTACCACGAGAAGACGCTCATGATATATGTCTTCGCTTTGTGCGTGCTGTTCATCGTGCTGATGCTTGTCCCCATCCCCTGGCTCCACTGGTTCATAACCAATGAGATAATCACGGTCGGAAACTGAATACACATAGGGGTTATGGAAAAGCGGTTATGGAAAAAACGTATTCCGTGTATGCCTTTGACTTCGACGGAACCCTTACGACAAAGGATACGTTCTTTGCCTTCCTCGGATATTCGGTGGGGTATGCGAAACTTGTCTGCTGCTTGATCCTCCTGCTTCCGAGCATCCTGCTGATGTTCCTGCATAAAATTACGGTGCAGGAGGCGAAAGAAAATCTCTTTGCGAGATGTTTCAGGGGCATGCCGGCGGAGGAATTCGACAGAGAATGCCGTGACTTTGCCGCTCAGAACGGGAAGCTTCTGCGGCGGGACGGAATCGATTTCATAAAGTCTGTGTGTCAGGAGCACCGCGTGCTTATCGTCAGCGCCAGCATACGGAACTATGTCTCGGAATTCCTGAAAGACTGCAATGTGGAGGTGGAGGCAACCGTTCCGGAAGTTGACGCCTCCGGCAGGATGAGCGGAAAATTCTTAGGCGCGAACTGCAAGGGAGAAGAAAAAGTCAGGAGGATAAAGAAGCATTTCCCTGACAGGCAGGAGTACAAGCTCATCGTCTTCGGGGACAGCTCCGGCGACCGCCGGATGTTTGACTTTGCGGATGAGACTCACTGGAAGCCCTTCCGTAAAAGGGGCTGACTAATACGTATCTCCCCTCCCCAGGGGATATGGCAGGACTCGCAGAGGTCGCGGTACTCTTCTTCGTCCTCCTCTGGGCAGAGTTTGGTGACAAAGAAGCTCTTGTCTTCTGGAAGGTCGGACTGGTAGGGCAGAGGGGCGGTTGAGTCCTGTCGGGAGGCCTCCTCCTTCGTCTGCCAAACCTTGAGGGCCTGCTTGGAGACCCCGTCCCTGCTGTCCACGACCTGCACGCCCTCTCCTGCCGCCGCTGCGATGTATGATGCAACGTGGGTAAAGTGGGTGCAGCCCAGGATAATCGTGTCGCAGCCTTCCCTCTGGAAGTAGGACACGGCAGGGCGGACGGCCGCAAGCTTCTGCTCCTCGTTCGCGGTAAAAAGCTGATGCTCGATGAAAGCGATAAGGTCCGGGTCGCCCCTCTTGCTGATTACGCAGTCGGCGGCGAACTTTCGTATCAGATCTTCGCAGTAGGGATGGCGGACGGTCGCATTGGTTGCGAGCAGACCTATCCGCTTGTTCCGGGACACGCTGGCAGCAAGCTTTATGGCGGGCACCGTGCCGACAATCGGCAGGCCGGGGAAACGCTGCCTGAGCTCGCCCAGGGACGTGACGCTTATCGTGTTGCATGCGATGACGAGGGTCTCCGGCGACCAGCGGCGGACAATCTCCGCGATGGAGGCGGCTGCGCTCTCCGTCACCTCGTCCGCCGATTTCTCTCCGTAGGGAAAGTGTGCGGTGTCGCCGACATAGACGCAGCGGGCGGCAGGCATCTTGTGCTTGAGCTCCAGCATATAGGGGATGCCGCCCGTCCCGCTGTCCAGAAAGGCGAAGTCAACCCCGCGAAAAGCGTTTTCTTCCATAATGTATATCCTACGACTCCTTGTCCTTGCCCCAGTTATGATAGAATTTATACATGAACACCCGCTGCATCAGGGAACACCCCGCTGCCCCGAGGAAACCGGGCAGGCGGCCCGCGAAAAAGTGCTGCAGCCTGTAATGCCGTTCCCAGCTGTACTGCTTCTGCGCCCTGTCCTTCCAGGGGCTTGCGTAATAGTAGGAGTCGTACAGGCTCTTCCAGGGGTGGTTGCTGTTGGCGTACCAGGGGCGGATGAGGGAGTTGCCCGAGAAGTGGGCTATCGCGACATTCTTCTTGGCCTCCGTGAATTCATCCGCATGCTCCTTGAAGTAGCCCTGCCGGTACACGGTGGCCAGCTGCCCGGCGCTGAAAAGGAAGAAGGGGGACTGGAAGTTGTAGCGGAAGTCCAGTTCCGCGATATCGTCCCGGAGGGCCATGTTCAGCAGGTCCTGATCCGGCAGCGGATAGG
>CADBRC010000131.1 GCA_902796985.1 uncultured Spirochaetaceae bacterium | reverse complement strand
CCGATGTCCGTCGTCCACCAGGGGATGCCGGAAAGTCCCATGCCGAGGCCCTCCACGACGGAGTCCTCCAGACATTCCCAGCTGCTCTGCACGTCGCCGTTCCAGAGGATGACCCCGTACTTCTGGCTGCCCGCCCAGGCGCAGCGTTCCAGATTGATCGGGGTTTTGATGCCCTCCTTCCGCATGCCGTCCCAGAATGCCTGCGCGTAACACTGGGGGTAAAGGTTGCTGACCTTGAGCGCGGGACCCAGTTTGTAGCGGTAGAGCTCGTAGTCGTATATGGAAAGGTCCGGCTCGGAGTTGTCCAGCCAGAACATATCGATTCCGTACTTGAAGTAGCTGTCGCGGCAAACATTCCAGATGAACTCCCGCGCCTCGGGGTTGGTCGCATCGAAGGTCACGCAGTCGCCGTTGAAGTCGTAGGTCTGTATCACGCCGCGGTCGGTGCGGACAAGGAGGCCCCTGTCCCACATCTCCTGGAAGTGGGAGCACTTCTTGTCCACCGAGGGCCAGACGGAGACCATGACCTTGGTTCCCATTGCGTGCAGCTCGTCACACATCGCCTTGGGGTCGGGCCAGTAGTCCTTGTCGAAGCCCCAGTCACCCTGCCGGATCCAATGGAAGAAGTCGATGACAATGACGTCAAGCTTGATCCCAAGCTCCTTGTACTTGCGCGCGACAGTCAGGACTTCCTCCTGCGTCCGGTAGCGGAGCTTGCACTGCCAGAATCCCAGGTACTCCTCGCCCATGAGAGGGACGCGGCCGGTCGCCTCCGTATAGTTCCGCACAATCTGGGAGGGGCCGTCCGCCGCCGTAATCCAGTAGTCCATCTCGTCGCAACAGGAGGACTCCCAGACCGTCCGGTTCGTGCCGAATGTCGTCCGGCCGACCGAAGGGCTGTTCCACAGGAAGCCGTAGCCCAGGCTGGATATATAGAAGGGAATCGATGACTGGGAGTTACGCTGGGCAAGCTCCAGGACGCAGCCCTTCATGTCCAGGTTGGACTGCTGGTACTGGCCCATGCCGAATATCTGCTCGCCCTCGTTCGCGTCGAACCTGACCGTCAGCTTGAACTCGCTGCCCCCGATGACCGGGTGGAACTCGCGGGAGACCACCTTGAGGCAGACGCTCTCCTTGCTTGCCTTCCCGTCGTAGTTGCGGTAGTATTCGCGGAGGATGAGCTTTCCGTCGCGGTAGAAGCGGAGCACGCCGTTCGCACTGACCGTGGCGGACAGCCTGCCGTTCTTGATTTCCGCCTCTTCGTCCGAGACCGTGACGGACGGTTTGGTTGCGGCGGGCCTTTCGCTCAGTGCCCAGTCCTCGCCGGAGAACGTATCGTTCATCGTGCAGCGGACGCGGAGCGAGTCCGCCCCCCATCCCTCTATGCGCAGGGTCTCATAGCCCTTCTTCCAGATTAAAGCGTTGTCTTCCTGTATAAACATGACAAAATCATATCACGAAAGGCCGGGGCTGGGCTAGGGGGAGTTTACCCTCATAAAAGGCGGGCGGCTGTAACAGGCCGTAGTTGGATGCTTGCGTTTTGCAGGAATCTGTGTGATACTGGCAGGGAGAATCCAGTCAGCTGCCGAAGCCTGCAGCGCAAAAAGAGGCGCGCACATGAACCGATACTGCCCGAACTGTCAGAAAGAATTTGATTTTACCATACGAAGCATGGAAGACCTGAACCATCTGGTCTGCCCGGAATGCGGCAGCCGGATTGACCAGAACAGCAGGAAACCCTCCGAAGCGGATGCCTCGGAAAACACGGAACGTGCCATAGGCGGCCTGTTTGCAGTCGTCTTCCGCATCAGCTATATTTTTTTCGCCCTGCTTTCAGCAATCGGCATCGCCGCTTACCTCCTGCACCTGGAGAAACTGCTCTACGCCACGACAGGTATATGCCTCGCCGTATTTCTGCTCCAGCTGCTCATGCATCTCTGTACGTTCAAAACGGGAATCCTCTTCCTGCCGGTCGGAGCCGCAGCCGGATTCCTCCTTTTGAAGTCCGCTGAGGGAGCCTG
>CADBRC010000130.1 GCA_902796985.1 uncultured Spirochaetaceae bacterium | reverse complement strand
GCCTACCGGCCTGACGTGGCGGGACTCATGGGAGCGTACGGCTCTGCCCTCATCGCACAGGATCAGTGGGAGGACCTGCGCCGTCCCAAGCCGGATGATCCTGACCAGAGCCTCCGCTTTGTCAAAAGCGGCATCGTCAGCCTGGAGCAGCTGGACTCATTCAAAGTTGATCTGGACCTCCGCCGCTGCGGCAAGTGTTCCAACAACTGCCTTCTTACGATAAACACCTTTACGTCGGGGGAGGGGGACGGACAGAAGGTCCGCACCTTCGTCACCGGCAACAGGTGCGAGCGGGGGCTTGAGCTGGACACCGGCAGCCACATAATCGATGCGAGCAACAAAGCGGCGAGCCGCCTGGACGGTCAGGAAGATGATGACGGCAGGAACCTGCCCAACCTCTTTGACTGGAAGTACAAGAGGCTCTTCCGTTATACGCCGCTTAAGAAAGAAGAGGCCCCGATGGGCGAGGTGGGCATCCCCCGCGTCCTGAACCTCTACGAGAACTACCCCCTCTGGTTCACCTTCTTTACCAAGCTGGGCTTCCGCGTCCGCCTGTCGCCGCGTTCCAGCCGCACGGTCTACGAGAAGGGGCTTGAGACGATTCCGTCCGAGTCCGTCTGCTACCCGGGCAAGCTTGCCCACGGGCACATCAAGAGCCTGATGGACATGGGCTGCAAGTTCATCTTCTATCCCTGTGCCCCCTACGAGAAGCTTGAGGACACGGGGGCGGGCAACCACTACAACTGCCCGATAGTGACGAGCTACCCTGAGGTGCTCCGCAACAACGTGGACGAACTCAGGCAGGATTCTTCCATTGTGTTCCTCAACCCCTTCCTCCCGATTTTCGACAGGGAGGGGCTTGCCGTCCGCCTGTACGAGGAGCTTTCCCCGCACTTCACGTCCCTTACCCAGTCACAGGTGCGGGAAGCCGTCGGGGCAGCCTGGGCCGAACAGGAGAAGTTCAAGGCCGAGGTGCAGGAGAAGGGTGAGGAGGCGATTGAGGAAATCATCCGCCGGGGCGCGAACGGCATAGTCCTTGCAGGCCGCCCCTACCACCTGGACCCGGAGATAAACCACGGCATCCCGGAGATGATAAGCGGGCTGGGGCTCGCCGTTTTTACCGAGGATTCCGTCGCCCATCTGGGCAGCATAGAGCGGCCCCTCCGCATCGTGGACCAGTGGACCTACCACAACCGCCTGTACCGGGCGGCCTCCTTCGTCACGGGCATGCCTGACCTGGAGCTGGTGCAGCTGACTTCGTTCGGCTGCGGGCTTGATGCCGTCACGAGCGACCAGGTGGACGAGATAATGAAGGCCAAGAGCCGCACCTACACGCTCATAAAGATAGACGAGGTGAACAACCTTGGTTCCGTCCGCATCCGCATACGGAGCCTCATTGCAGCGGTGAAGGCGAGGCAGCGGCACAAGACCAGCCTGCCGGTCAGGTCGTCCGCCTACCAGCGGCAGGTTTTCAGCAAGGAGATGAAGTATTCTCATACGATTCTCTGTCCGCAGATGAGCCCCATTCACTTCCGCCTCGTGCAGAAGGCTTTCCAGTACTCCGGCTACAACATGGTCGTGCTGGGATCGCTCGATCCCAAGGCGGTGGACATTGGCCTCAAGTACGTCAACAACGATGCCTGCTACCCTTCGATTCTCATTGCGGGGCAGATGATAGCCGCCCTGCAGAGCGGCAAGTACGACCTGAACAATACGAGCCTGCTGATCACCCAGACTGGCGGCGGCTGCCGTGCGACCAACTACATCGGCTTTATCCGCCGTGCTTTGAACGATGCGGGCCTGAGCCATGTCCCGGTCATCTCCCTGAGTGCGCAGGGATTCGAGAAGAATCCGGGCTTCAAGATTACGCCCTTCCTCCTGTCCCGTTCCATGCGGGCGGTCATGGTCGGAGACGTGCTCATGCGCTGCCTCTACCGCGTCCGCCCCTACGAGGCCGTGCCCGGCAGCGCAAACGCCCTCTATGAGAAATGGAGCGGCAGGGCGGAGATAGTGCTGAAGAACGTCAACACCTTCAGCTATCACAAGCTGATACACGGTATCATAAAGGACTTTGACACGCTTCCCCTCCTGCCGATAAAGAAGCCGAGGGTCGGCGTGGTCGGAGAGATTCTCGTCAAATTCCACCCGACGGCGAACAACAAGATTGTGGAGACCATAGAAAGCGAGGGTGCGGAGTGCGTCATGCCCGATTTGGCGGATTTCCTCTTCTATTCTTTCAGTAACGGAATTTTCCGCCATGACAAGCTCGCTTTCCCCAAGCGGACAGAGGCTGTTGCCCGCTTCCTGGTCTGGTTCCTGGAAAGGTATAGGACGTTCATAAAGAGGGAACTTCGCCACAGCCGCCGCTTTGAGCCGCCGGCCATCATCTACTCCCTGATGAAGGGGGTGGACGACATTGTTCAGCTCGGTAACATAACCGGTGAAGGATGGTTTTTGACAGCGGAGATGGTGGAGCTGATAAAGGGCGGCGTGTCGAGCATCGCCTGTGTTCAGCCTTTCGCATGCCTTCCCAACCACGTGACGGGCAAGGGTATGATAAAGGAGCTGCGCCGCCGCTACCCGGGTACGAACATATCCGCGATAGACTTCGACCCCGGTTCCAGCGAGGTCAACCAGCTGAACCGCCTGAAGCTGCTCTTGAGCAATGCTCCGGCGGGCCGCCATCCTGACGAGGGGGACGACGGGCTGATTCATAACCGCGACGGGAGCACGGTCAAACCTGAGGTCAGGCTTGCCGAGGGGGGAAATGGTTTTGCCGATCCGGAGCCGGTCAGTGAGAGCGAGATTCCCGCCACCGGGACATAATTTGGGAGTATAGAAATGAAACTGAAGCTTTTGCCTTTGTTTGCCTTGACGGCAGTGTTTGCGGCCCTGCCCGCATTCGCCGGGTTTTCCAGCTATGGCATTCCGGATTCATCGGAAATCCGCAGGGAGATATCCGCCTCATGGTTCGAGGCTCCCGTCGCCCTCGTCCGGGGCAAGAATGCGGAGACCTATGACGATGGTGCGGGTCACAGTTTTCAGGTACGGCTGGAAGGGCTTTCGGACTCCGATCCTTTCTACAGGATTATCGTCGCCCCCAAGTCCGTCATACCGGTCAGGCACATAGGCGGGGGAGCCAGTGAGCGGCAGGGGGAATCCGTCGTTTACACGGAGGGAACTGCCGGGACCTGGGTGCTCTACCGCGACAAGAAGAGCGACAAGGCTTCCAAAATCCGCATCTATTTCAACGCTGACCCCGGGGTCTACCTGGAGCTGCGGAACGGCGAGAACAAGACCTACGCGGACATGGTCCTCTACGACTGCTATATGGTCCGTTCCGTGCCTCTCGGAGTGCGCTTCAAAAAGCTCTTTACGATGTCCTTTGACGAGATCCAGGCCCTCACGAAGAAATCCCTGCCCTGGGCTTCCGTAAAGGTCGTTCCCGGCCAGTACCATCCCGTGCTTCAGATGGCTGCGGTCATTCGGAGCTACCTGCCGCGGATTGTCAGTGCCCATGATGCCGCCTACAACGAAGCGGGTGAACTCTATTCCGTCCAGCTGAACGAGCCGTTCACTATCAGCGATGAGGCCGTGGAGAAGGATCCTTCCCTGCGGGAGGCGCAGAATGCCATGGCATCCGGTTCCGGCCTGGTGCTGAGCGCACCGGGATTCGTCAAGTGGGTTGCTGACGGCATTGTCGAGCCGGCCGTCGGCAGCTATACGAACCTGGGGAACATGGTCGCCCCGACCGTCAACTACAGCAGCCTGGGCAAGAAGGGCGTGATTTCCCAGACATGGAACTTGTCACTGACCCTGGACTGCTGCCGCAACCTCGCCGTGGACGCGCTGAACGCCCGTTCTACCAAGCAGAGCTACCGGTATAAGATGGGGGCGAGCGATGTGACCGGCGTGGACGTGACCGTGGAGCCCTTCGTCTCCGACATCGTGGAAGGCGGGGAGCTGCGGTCCGTCGGCTACATCAAGGACACGGGCTATTCGGTAGTCGAGCTCAAGAGCCTGCTCTATGTGCTCGCCGTCACGGAGAGCCAGTACATTTACTTTGCCGCCATAAAGAGCGGCTCCAAGGCGGGGGATTCCGTGTTCAACAACTGCGCGGTGCTGATGCCCTACTTTGACGATGGCGGCAAGTTTGGCTGTATCGTCTTTGAGCAGGGCAAGGAGTACACGCTGGACGCGTTCATCGAATTGCACCCCGACTCATACATACACCTGAACAGGGTCAAGTCGAGCGACTACTTCAAACCCCTGTTCAAATAAGAGCGTAAATAGCGTAAGGAAATACAGATGCCTGATATAAAGGATTCGTTCCAGTCATTGGTGGCCCTCGCCTTGGGGGAGTACAAGGCAAAAAACGCTTTGGGCGGGGATGATGTCCCTGCCGTGCAGGTCAGGGTGGAGGTTCCGCCCAAGCCTGAGATGGGAGACCTGGGGGTTCCGATGTTCCCCTTTGCCAAGGCTTTCCGCAAGGGGCCGCCGGAGATTGCCCGGGCGGTCGCGGACATCATAAGCTCGTCCCATGCGGACGAGGCTGCCAAAATCGGAACGGTGCTTGCAGTGGGACCCTACGTCAACGTCAAGCTGGACAAGGCCGGAGCTGCGGGCGGCATCATTGCCCGGATTCTGGAGCAGGGGGAGGCTTACGGCTCCCTGGACAAGGACGGCAGGAAGCCTCTTGCGGGCCGCAAGGTCATGGTCGAATACTCCAGCCCCAACACGAACAAGCCCCTCCACCTGGGGCACATGAGGAACGACGCGCTCGGCGAGAGCGTCTCGCGCATCCTTAAGAAGGCCGGTGCGGAGGTTTTCCGCACAAACATCATCAACAACCGCGGCATTCACATCTGCAAGTCCATGCTCGCCTACAAGCTTTTCCACGAGGAGAAGGGGGAGACTCCCCAGTCGCTCGGCATAAAGGGCGATCACTTTGTCGGCCAGTGCTACGTCGAGTACGACAAGTGGGCAAAGGACCATCCCGAAGCGCAGGAACAGGCGGAGGCGATGCTCGTCAAGTGGGAGCAGGGCGATACGGAGACCCGTGCCCTCTGGGAGAAGATGAACGCCTGGACCCTTGACGGCGTGAAGGAGACCTACGGCAGGACGGGCGTCGGCTTTGAGAAGCTCTACTTTGAGAGCGACACCTACCTGCTCGGAAAAGAGATAATTCAGAAGGGGCTGGACTCGGGAATCTTCTACAAGGATGAAGACGGGTCTACCCGCATAGACATAAGCGAGGCCGTCGGGGCCGGTAAGGACGGCAAGCCGCAGACCAAAGTCCTGCTCCGAAAGGACGGCACGTCCGTCTACATCACGCAGGACCTGGGGACGGCGGTCAAGCGGCACGAGGACTGGCCTTACAACCAGATGGTCTACGTCGTCGCGAGCGAGCAGATCTATCACTTCAAGGTGCTCTTTTACATACTCCGCAAGCTCGGCTACGAGTGGACGGACAAGCTGTACCACCTGAGCTACGGGCTCGTGAACCTGCCTTCCGGCCGCATGAAGAGCCGCGAGGGAACGGTCGTCGATGCGGATGACCTCATAGACAGCCTGCATGCCGACGCACTCAAGGCGATTGAAGAGCGGGGCAGGGAAGGGGAGGTCGGCGATGCTGACAGCGTCGCGGAGAAAGTCGCCCTCGCAGCCCTGCACTACTACCTTCTGCAGGTTGCTCCGGTCAAGGACATGATGTTCGATCCGGCGGCGAGCCTGTCTTTCACCGGCAATACGGGACCCTACCTCCAGTACATGGGGGCGCGCATTGCTTCCATACTGCGCAAGGCTTCCGAACAGGGGCTTGCGGCTGGTTCCAAAGAGGCGGATGTCTCTCTGCTTTCCCATGAGAGCGAGTGGGCCCTCCTCAAGGACCTGCAGCTCTTCCCGGAGCTGGTCGCCCGGGCGGCGGAGAACCTGGATCCGAGCATCATCGCGACCTATCTCTATGATGTCTGCAAGGACTTCTCCGCCTTCTACCGCGACTGTCCGATTGTCGCGGCGGCAGAGCAGAACAAGCCCCTTGCCCTTGCCCGTCTGACCCTTGCCAGCTGTACCCTGACCGTCCTGAAGAACGCGATGGAGCTGGTGCTGGTGCCCTATTTGGACAAGATGTGATTGACCATCACAGGCTATTTCATTATAATACAACCTCATAATCCGTAACTAATGCTACGTTGCCACATCGTCAGAGAATGGATGTGGCTTCGCTGCATGGTAATATATTATCTAAAGGAGTAAGTTATGGCACTTACAAAAGAGAATTCAGCCTCAATCATCAGCAAGTTCGGGGCAAACGACAAGGACACGGGCAACACGAAGGTTCAGATTGCCCTGCTTACCGAGAGGATCAAGCAGCTCACCGAGCACTCCAAGCGCTTCCCCAAGGATGCGACTGCTAAGCGCGCCCTCCTCAAGGATGTCGGTCAGCGCAGGAGGCTGATGAGGTACTATCAGCGGAAAGACCTCGACGCTTACCGCCAGCTGATTAAGGAATTGGGACTCCGCAAGTAATAGCTCAATTTGTTAAGGCGGCAGGAATCTTTCTTATGGTTCCTGCTGCCTTTATGTTTTCAGAAGGAAAGAAGAAAGAAAGGAAAGAAAGGAAAGAATGGTACAGAGAGTAACAAAGAAAATCGGAAACGGAGAGCTGATCCTGGAGACCGGCAAAATCGGTAAGCAGGCCAACGGCTGCGTCTACGCCCAGTTCGGCGGGACTGTCGTCATTGCGACGGTCTGCGCTTCAAGCACGGTCACCGAGGGAATGGATTTCGTTCCCGTCACCGTCGATTACAATGAGAAATTCTATGCTGCGGGAAAGATTCCCGGCGGCTTTGTCAAAAGGGAAGGAAGGCCGAAGGATAAGGAAATCCTCGTCAGCCGCCTGATAGACCGCCCCATGAGGCCGCTCTTTGAGCCGAGCTTCGGACGCGAGATCCAGATTGTTCCCACCTGTGTTTCAGCCGACGGAGTGAACCCGCCGGACATTCTTGCGGTTATTGCCGCCTCTGCTGCGGTTACGATAAGCGACATCCCCTTCCACGGACCTGTCGCCGGTGTCCGTGTCGCCTACATTGACGGCGACTACGTGTTGAATCCGACCTATGAGCAGCTCAAGAAGGCTGCGCTGGAGATTGTCGTCGCCGGAACCAAGGACGGATTTACGA
The DNA here is from genome assembly GCA_902796985.1 of uncultured Spirochaetaceae bacterium. Taxonomy (GTDB): domain Bacteria; phylum Spirochaetota; class Spirochaetia; order Treponematales; family Treponemataceae; genus Treponema_D. The sequence goes on along the minus strand of CADBRC010000130.1, from coordinate 7,195 downwards.
TGGTCGAAGGCGGTGCCAACGAGGCGACCGAGGACGTGATGCTCGGCGCGCTTGCCAAGGCCCAGGACTTCATCCGCGACATGTGTCTTTTGCAGGAGGAGCTTCAGAAGCTTGCCGGAAAGGAGAAGCTGCCGCTCGCTCCGCTCGACGTGAAGCTTGAGAACGCCGACAAGATTGAGGCTGAGGCGACCCCGCTCATGCAGCAGGCATGTTTCCAGAAGGGCAAGCTTGCCCGCGGTGATGCCGTCGAGGCCGTCAAGAAGCAGGTTGCAGCGAATTATGCCGAGCAGCTTGCCGACCCTGTACAGGCAAACCTCTATTCCAAGCTCTTTGATGACATCCAGTACCGGCTCCTGCGCTCAAGCATCCTTGAGAAGGGACTCCGCATTGACGGACGCGGTACGGAAGATATCCGCCCGATAACCTGCGAGGTCAACGTTCTGCCCCGTCCGCACGGAAGCGCGCTCTTCACCCGCGGCGAGACCCAGTCTCTTGCCGTCACGACGCTCGGAACTGCGATGGATGAGCAGGAGTTCGACGACATCGAAGGAAACAGGAGCGAGCACTTCATCCTGCACTACAACTTCCCGCCCTATTCTGTCGGTGAGGTCGGTAAGCTTACAACCGGCCGCCGCGAGATTGGCCACGGCAACCTTGCCCGCCGCTCCCTCGCCCCGATGGTTCCGAGCAGGGAGGAGTTCCCCTATACAATCCGCGTGGTCTCTGAGATTATGGAGTCCAACGGATCTTCGTCACAGGCTTCAACCTGCGGCGGTTGTCTCTCCCTTCTTGCTGCCGGTGTCCCGATGAAGAAGATGGTCGCCGGTATTGCGATGGGCCTGATTACGGACGGCCCCCAGTACAAGAAGTATGCCATCCTGAGCGACATCCTCGGCGAAGAGGATCACCTCGGCGACATGGACTTCAAGGTTGCCGGAACCCGTGACGGAATCACCGGCTTCCAGATGGACATCAAGATTGCCGGTGTCTCAATGGAGATAATGAAGAAGGCCCTTGAGCAGGCCAGGCGCGGACGCAACCACATCCTTGACATCATGGAGAAGTGCATCAACAAGCCGCAGCCCGTCTCAACGTTTGCTCCCAAGATTGTCAGCCTGAAGATTCCGGTAGACAAGATCGGTGCCCTCATCGGTCCCGGCGGAAAGAACGTCAAGGCCCTCTGCGCCCAGTTTGGTGTCACCATCAACACGGATGACGACGGAACCGTGACGATTTACGGCAAGACCGGCAAGTCTGCTGATGACGCGAAGGGAGCCGTCAAGGCTATCTGCGAAGATCCGGAGCCCGGAACGATTTATCAGGGAACGGTCAAGCGGATTATGGACTTCGGTGCCTTTGTCGAGATTCTCCCCGGAAAGGAGGGCCTCTGCCACATCTCCAAGCTCTCCCGTGGCCGCGTGGAGCGGGTTACGGACGTGCTCAAGGAAGGGCAGGTCATTCCCGTCAAGCTGCTTGAGGTTGACAAGATGGGCAGGCTGAACCTGTCCTACATCGATGCCCTTGAGGACCAGCAGAAGCGCTAGTACTTTAGGACGCATCAAAAAGCCCGGCATTGCTGCCGGGCTTTTTTTATCCGCGGTGAAGCCACGGAGGGGGAGGGCTAGCCCATGTTGTCCAGGTCCGCCGAGGCCGCCTGAATCTGGCTTGCCGCGCTGTTTATTTCGGCGGTGGAGACGGTGAAGCTTGCTATGCTTTCGTTTATCTGGCCGAGCGTCGTTGCAATCTCTTCGAAGGCAGCGGACTGACTTTCTATGTTTGTCCGTATCTCTCCTGCCCGGCTGGAATTCTCCTCTGCCGCCATCTTTATGTCCTGCAGGTGCTTCTCAAGCTCCCGGGACATTTCTGTCTCCATCTCTATGAGCCGGGTCGTGTTCTGGGCGGATGAAGCGAGCGTCGTCGACGCGTCCTTCAGGTCCTTGATGTGCCGCTGGATTTCCTTGGTGCTGTCCACGACGGAATCTGCGAGCCGCTTTATCTCTGATGAGACTATGTGGAAGTTCTTGCCCGCCTTGCCTGCACCGACCGCTTCAAGTTCCGCGTTAAAGGCGATGATCCTTGTCTGGCTTGCTATGTCTTCGATCAGGTTCATCACTTCGTCAATGCTGTTTGCCTGCCGGGCAAAGTTTTCTACGCAGGTCATGATTTTCCTGTTGGACTCACCGATCCTGTCTATCTGCTCCATGTTCTCGCTGACTTCTCCAAGGGATGAGAGCATCTGGCTGTCCATGGTCTCACAGCCTGAGGCGACGGCCTCTACTTTCTCCTTTATGCTCTGTATTCTGGAGTTCATCTCGTGGACCGTGGTGTTTATTTCGGTGACGCTGGTATTCTGTTCGTTCGCCGTTGCCTGAAGCTCCTTGGATATGGCGGCCAGATTGTTGGAGGTCTCCAGTATTCCCGAGCTGATGGACTTTATGTGCGAGATGAGGCTGGTGAAGCCCTGCGAGCACTCGTTTACCAGATGGTTACTGTACTGGAGCGAATCAAAAAGGTTGGTCTCTATGTAAAAGTCCGGGTCCTTATCCGTGAGGATTTCCTCAAGCGTCTCGCCCATATCGTCCGCATAGTCGCAGAGCTTGTTCTTAACGAGCGAGCAGAGCTTGAGGTAGTATGCTGCGTTTATCAGCGTTATGACGATGTTGCGGGCAATGATGCTGAAGCGGTCTACGTCGTTCGTGATGTAGCTCGCGGAGTACTGCTGGGTCATCATGTAGGCGAGGACCGCCATGTAAATGACAGGCACGATAAGGTAGATAACGCACCTCTTTCCCAGCGTCATGCCGAAATACTTCCTGTCTGTCACGACCGAGCTGTCGAGGCCCTCTTTGACAAGTTTTTTTGCGTAACGGCTGCATACATCCTCGGAGTAACTCTGGGCGATTATCGCCGCCGAGTATCCGCCGAATACGCAGCCGATGAATGAGAAGGTAATCACTATCCACTTGAACCTGAGTCCGGGGACGAAGCGGTAGCTGAGCGCGAGCAGCATGGCGCAGATAAAGAAGAAGAGGAAGGTCTGTATGGCCTTTTTGTTCGGGAACTCCGCTATCTCAAGGTACAGTGCCGTCCTGCCCTTCTCATCGTTTATCTTTCCTTTCTCCCACTCCTGTACGTCCAGGGTTATCTTCTTGGTCAGGATGACATTCGTTATCGGCGAGATTATGAATTCCGCCGCCAGTGTGATTACCACTGCTGCCAGCAAAGCCCAGGGAAGCTGACCGGGCTTGATGATGAGAAAGAGGATTGAGTACACGAATATCAGCAGGGCGCATACCAGGTTGGGTAGGATACCCCGCTTGTATATCATCTTGTCGAATGGTATATCGTCCATTCTCTTTGCTTTTCTTCTCAGTTTCATTGCCGTCCCTCCATGCTCAGTTTCTGCGCGCTTGCGTTCAGTTCCCCGGATGCGTTGACCAGGGATGATGCCGACAGAGTGAAGTTCCGTATGCCTGCGCCAATCTGGATAAGCGTCTCCTGTATCTGCTCGAAGGAGACCGTCTGGTTTTTCATCAGCTCCTTTATCTCCTGGGTCGCGGCTGCATTCTGCGTTGAAAGCTCGTTTATACCGGAGAAGGATTGTTCTATGGAGCGGGAAAGCTCCAGTCCCCGATTTATCTCATCCGTGTTGGATGCAGAGTGTCCCTGCAGCTGCTCTTCGGTTGCTTCCATCTGCCGGATGTAGTCCTTTATTTCCCGCGTGGCATCTGCGATGCTGTTGGCAAGCCGTCTGGTTTCAAGGGCGACGTTGAGGAAGCTCTTTTCTTCATCGCTTGCCCCTGCGGACTCCAGCTCCGTGTTGAAGGCAATTATCTTGGTCTGCTCTGCAATCGAATTTATCAGGTTGACGATTTCCCAGATGGAGGCGACCTTCTGCTCCAGTTCCTTTATGCTGCTCAGGGTGGACTCGTTGGAGCTGCCGATGGCCTGCATGTTGTACAGGGTCTTCTGCATTATCTGGGCGCTTGAGTCCATGTCGCTGGATGTCGTCTGTGCGGATTCTGCAACTTCGCTGGCCAGTGCGTCAATCTGCATGGAAAGCCTCTTGTTCTCTTCCATACTGGTTATAATGCCGCCGGTTTTGGTGGACTGGTTGTCCGCATTTTTCTCCGTCTCATCCGAGATTTTAATCAGCGAAGCAGAGGACTCCGTTATCATCCGTGCGGTTGCAAGGGAGTTGGATATCATCGACTGGAATTTCTGGATGAGGCTGTTTATCATGTATATGTTGTAGGAAAGCTCGTCACCAAGATCGCTGGTGAGGACACTCGCTTCCTTGAAGTGTGAATCCCGGAGCCCCTCAAGGCCACGGATGGACTTGCCGTTCTTGGACATGAAGTTCAGATAGAAAATCAGTATCTGGACGCACATAATCATCGCGTTGAAGAGGGCCGTGCATTTGATCCGCCAGCCCCACAGCCCCCTCATGCCGGAGAAGGCCCTTGCTCCCGCCGGAAGAGAGGAGGCTTCCCGGAGCCGCTCTGACGGGGGAGTGATGGCTGCGGGCTCCTGCGAGATGAGGCCGATGCCCTGACTCTTTGTCATTTCCCGCATCATGGAACTGAATGCTTTCTGACTCTCCGGCAGCGTGAAGAAGTAGAGGGTCAGCGTCACCAGCGTCGTCAGCACGAGGGGTATGAAGATGTAGAGCGATATCTGCGTGCGGAGCGAAAAACCAAAGTGCTTCCGTACCGTGACAAGCCTCTGGTGTAGTCCGGCGCGGGCGATTTTCTTTGCGTAGGCTTCGCACTGCTTCTGCCTGAAGCTGTAGGAGATGAGGCCGGCGAAGTAGGCGCCACACACCCATTCTATGAGGATTGTGAAAAGTGTTGGAAAACTCAGGTGAAAGACACCCCTCACGAATGAGAATGCGATGAGAAAGGCCGCCAAAAAATATATCATGGTGGAGACCAGGGCTATCTTGGGCAGCCGGTTCAGCTCGGCAAGCAGCTCAGTCCTGCTCTTGTCATCGCCCCGTCCTTTATCTGCTTCCTCCATACCCCGGAGTGCGGTCCTGCATGACAGGTGGCCGATGACCGGTCCTGCCAGCAGTATGAATGCAAGTGAAATGGGAACGACGAATTTCAGTATGAGTATAGATTCGGATGCGGGAATCCTGGCGCTGAAAAGGGAATAGAAGAGAATAAGGGCGAGCGATACAAAATCCGTCAGGTAGCTGTTCAATATAATCTTTTTTTCAATGTTCATCTTATATACCCCCTTCCATGTTCAGCATCATCATTGCGAGGTTGCCGGACTCTACTTTCAGATTGTCTATAGAAAGAGAAATCTTGTGCGTCGAGTCATTCAGGTCGTTCAGCCTCGTGTTGATGTCCTGCAGGGCTCCCTCAATCTGCCTGAACGAGAGTATCTGCTCCGGCACGGACTGCTGGATGTCCTGTGCCTCATCGGCGGTCTCGGACGCGGCCTTCTGGATGCTGTAGAAATTCTGTTCCAGCTCTTCAGATATCGAGCTTCCCTCGTTTATCCGCTGTATGAAGTCCTTGCCCGTCTTTATCAGGTTGTCCTTGGACTTGTTTATGTCGTGTATGCTGTCTTGAATTTCGTTGGTCAGCTTTATCGTGGAGTCGGCGAGCGCACGGATGTCCGTTGCGACGTTCTGGAAGTCTGCACCCTCCGTACCTATGCCGTTCGCCTCAAGTTCGGCATTGAACGCGATTATCTTGGTCTGGGCGGTGACGGTCGTTATCAGGTTTACGATGTCCTGTATGTTGCTTATCTTGTTGGACAGGCTTTGGATTCCGTTTATCGTATCTCCGTTGGAAGCCTTTATGTCCTTCATCATCTCGCTGTTCTGCCTGAGCGTCTCGAAGTTGCCGTCTACCTGTGCCGCAGTAGTCTTTGCGACCTTGAGGACTTCGTCGGCCTTGGACTCGACCTCGGACAGGCTGGAGTTGAGTCCTTTCATCGTTGCAAGTATCTCGTTGGACGTGGAGTACTGTTCGGTTGATGTGCTCGCAGTCTCCGTGGAGATCGTCGAAAGCGCAACGGTGGATTCGTTTATGTCGGCGTTCACCTGGGACATGTCATTTATGAGGCCTCGGAAAAGCAGTATCGTCTTGTTGAACAGGTAGGCGAAATAAGACATTTCCGAAGCGAAGTCCGTCGGGAATGTCTTGGCTGCGTTGCCGCTCGTCCTCATCAGGTCGAACAGCGCCCGCTCCATCGTCCATGAACTTTTCTTTATTCTGCGGAAAAAGAGGAGCGACATGCTGCTGATGATGAGGATGTTCGTTATGGATATGAGGATAAGCTTTCTGGGCTGCTTGAGGAATATGACTGACAGCAGCGTGAACACCGAGCACAGCACCATGGGGATGAATACGTACAGCGTGAACAGGCTGAAAAGAGACAGGCCGAAGAAATGCTCTTTGTCCACTGTCTCGGTGTCAACGCCGTCCTCCGCTATTTTCTCCGCCTCCGCGCTGCACAGCTTCTGCGTGTTGTCCAGCGAGAAGATGAATCCTATATACGTGGAAAGGGTAGAGACAATCAGAAAGAGGTAGGTGTAGCGCAGGGAGAAATCCGTCAGCGCATGGAAGGCGAAGCTGACTCCGATGGTACAGGTGAGGAAAATCAGCTCGGTCCATGCAGCCTTATGGAGCGGAAAGCGCATCAGGTCCTGTATGAGCTCGGTCCGTTCCTTCGTGTCCATCTGCCCGGAGGCATAGTACTCCATTTTCTCAGACAGTCTGGAGATGGCAAGCCTGTGGAATACCGGTCCCAGGACAATCTGGCCGAATGCTGCGAAAAGTGCCGTCAGTCCTGCCGCCGGGAGCAGGTCGCTCCTGTGGAAGCGGACAAAGCTCATTGAATACAGGAGTACGAACACCACACCGATGATGGTGTAAGGGATGAGCGAAAGAAATACTTTCTTGTGGAAGCTCATTTTTTTCACTGCTTTTGACATCTTTACACCTCCGAAATCCTCTGCGAGTTTATCATGTTGAGCTTCTGTGCCGTCTCCTTGAGCTTCGTGCTGGAGCTGTTCATCGCCTTGGTTGTCTTGTCGAATTCACCCAGGCTCATTCCCATCTGGTCAAGGCTCTCATATATCTGAAGGAAGGACTCGTACTGCTCTTTCATCTCGTCCTGCATGTCTTCCGCGCTCTCGGAAGTTACCGTACTTGAGACCGAGAGCTCCTGGAATTTC
>CADBRC010000129.1 GCA_902796985.1 uncultured Spirochaetaceae bacterium | reverse complement strand
GGGGTTAAGGATAAGTTCCATGTCTTTACGCAGGGCTTCGGCGACAAGCAGCCAATTGACACGAACGCGACCGCCGAGGGCCGTGCTAAGAACCGCCGTGTGGAAATTACGATAATGGACGAATAGGGAGCAGGCGTGCCCGGCTTTGTCTGGGTATTGCCCGGCCGTTTCCATTTCGTTATAATTCCTTACCGTACAACTATGCAGATACGACTGGAACATCTTACCAAGACATACCTGGCGGGGGCGGAGCGGATTGAGGCCGTCAAGGACAACAGCCTGATCATCCCCGAGAACAAGATATTCGGCATCATCGGAAAGAGCGGGGCGGGCAAGTCCTCTCTCGTCCGCCTGATGAGCCTTCTGGAAGCCCCGGACGAGGGGGCCGTTTACTATGACGACAAGCGGGTGGACAATTTGGACAAGGCAGCCCTCATCCAGCAGCGGCGCAAAATAGGGATGATTTTCCAGAATTTCAATCTCTTCTCATCGCGGACGGCGGGCAGAAACGTTGCCTACCCGCTGGAAATCTGCGGGATGGGCAAGGTGGAGATCGAGGAACGCGTGCGGGAAATGCTCTCCCTTGTCGGTCTGGAGGACCGGGCGGACGCTCCCATCAGCACCCTGTCGGGAGGTCAAAAGCAGCGGGTCGCGATAGCCCGTGCCCTCGCGAACAAGCCCGACGTGCTTTTCTGCGATGAGGCGACGAGCGCGCTTGATCCTCAGACCACGCGGATAATCCTTGCGCTCATCCGCGAGATACAGGCCAAGATGAAGCTTACCGTCGTCATGATAACCCACCAGATGGAGGTTGTCCGCGACGCATGCTCGCAGGTCGCCGTCATTGACGGGGGCAGCGTGGTGGAACAGGGAAGGGTGGAAGATATCTTTACCTACCCCAGGTCGCCGGTTACCAAGGAATTTCTTTCCAACATCAAGGCTGCGGGCGGCGAGTCATTCGTCCGCTGGTCGGCGGAAGGAGGCATGTACACCCTGCACTTCACCGGCGGGACCCCGGGAGAACCTGTCCTGAGCCGTCTTTCCCGGGTTGCGGACATCGAATTCAACATCCGGGCCGCCGGAGTTCAGCACATCCCGGCCTCGAGCGAGGCTGAGGCGGACGGGCACAAGGGGCAGGATATCGGCACCATGCTGCTTGACATCAAGGGCGAGCAGGCGGAGAAGGAGAAGGCTTTCGCCTTCCTGAAAGAGAACGGTGTCATCGTGGAAAAGACCGATGACGGCAAGGAGGTACAGTAAATGTCGGAGCTTCTTTACTTGGTCGGAACCTCGACGCTCCAGACCCTCATAATGGTTTTGTTCTCGACAGTGTTCTCGATGATTCTTGGCTTCCCGCTCGGCGTGCTTCTGTGCATTACGAACGAGAACGGCATTATGCCCCGCAAGGTCCTGAACCAGGTGCTGAGCCGCATTGTCAACATCCTGAGGTCGTTCCCTTTCATTATCCTGATGATTGTCCTCTTTCCCCTCTCCCGTCTGATTGTCGGGACGAGCATTGGAACGGCAGCGACAATCGTACCGCTTTCCATTGCAGCTGCTCCTTTCGTTGCCCGTGTCATAGAATCAGCCCTCAATGAGGTGAATCCAGAGCTGGTCCTTGCCGCAAAGGCGATGGGGTCAACGAATATGCAGATAATCCTGAAAGTTCTTGTTCCGGAGGCCCTGCCCTCGCTGGTGGACGGGGTAACGCTCACGATAATCAACCTGATAGGCTATTCGGCGATGGCGGGCGCAATCGGCGGCGGCGGCCTGGGAGACCTTGCCATCCGCTACGGCTACCAGAGGTTCCGTACGGGCATCATGGCGGCAGCGGTCATTGTCATCCTCGTTCTCGTGGAGCTGATTCAGTTCTTCGGCTCGCGGATAAGCCGGAACCTCATTGCCAGACGCTAGCGCCCGGAAATTCAATCGTAGTATTCTATTGTGTATTCTTTGCCGCTGTCGCGGAAGCCTGCCCTCCGGTAGGCGGCGATGGCGGCAGCATTCCTCTTTCCGACGAACAAGACTGTCGACATTTCTTTCTTTGCTGCACTCTCTGCGAGGAAGGCAGTCAGGGCGGCGGCAATTCCCCTGCCGCGCTCTTCCTGTACCGTGTACACGCCTCCCAGCTGCATCACCTTGGAGGCAATTGCGTTTGTACCTGCCTTCGCCACAATGCGGTTCTGATTTTCCGAGCTCGAGGCTGCCGTCACAACGACCTGACTTTTCAATGCCTCCCGCAGCTGTCCTTTTTCGAACTCCTCGTTGAGGCTCCTCCCCTTAATCAGAACTTCCTCCCGCATGTAGGCAAAGTGCAGCGGCAGGAGAACGGACTCATAGTCCGGGCCTGCCAACTGTATGCGGAACTCCCCGGGCAGGCCTCCTATGGCATTGAGTGCGGCATCCCTGTCCTGGTGCTCCATGAAGTAATATCTCCTGCTCTCGCGGATTTTTGGCGGCTTGGACAGGCGGGAAAGGATACCCCGTATCTTGGAAAGTTCGTCCTCAAGGGCGGAGATGCAGAAAAGCTTCTTTCCCTCCAGAAAGGCGGCGAGTGCCTTCATCCCGTGGGAACGTATGCCCGACAGGCAGGGAAGAAGGATTTCGTCGTCGATGAAGAAGAATACGCCGTCTACGATGGGATGCCCCTTTGTTCCTCCTCGCAAAATCAGGTATACTCCGTCTTCCCGATCCAGAATCCTGCGGGTCAGGGTACAGCAGGTTTTCTCATGGGGCAGGACGAACGCAAGGGCGCGGAGGAAGTCTTCTTTCTCTCTGGCTTTCAGAATCTGGCAGTCAGGCATGATGACAACGCGGCGGGAATGAAAAAGCCCCAGCCATCCTCCGAATGAAGGACGGAACCGGAGCCTATTCCTAACAGAATTATTGTCTGGTATAGCGTCAAAAAGATATTCAAGCTAAGGAGCTGCCCTTAAGACAGCGGACGGACTTAGCAGATAACGACTGAGTTGTCCGTGTGGGAGAAAGGAGCGGGAATGTACTTGTCGGCATTCCAATCGTTCTCCCAGTGCTTGCCATCAAGCAGGTAGCGGAACTGATATTCCTTTCCGACGGACAATTTGAGCTTAACGGTGAAGCTCCCGTCTTTGTCCTGCTTAAGCGGGGTCTCAGTGCTGGACCAGTTGTTGAAATCTCCAGCAATCGTTACTTCTTTAGCTCCATGCGCGGCCTCCTTGGAAACGGAGAAAGTAACCGTGCAACTAGTCTTATCCTTAGAGTAACTTTTTTTCAAAGCCATACAAAAACCTCTTATAATTCGTTGAAACATGTTCCAACTTTTTTGCTAGTCTATAATAAAAGAAAAAAATAGTAAAGCCCCCTTCATATTGATACAGGCAAAATCAGGGGGACGAAAACGTTTTCAGACTAAAAAAACTTACTCGGCCAGGGAAAAGCTTTCGGGCAAAAGCTCCGCGAGCGTCCTCACTTTATATTCTGTCCTGCTTTTGGGGAGGATAACGAGGAAGTCCGCCGTGCAGAACTCGGCGAGGACCTGACGGCAGACACCGCAGGGCGGACAGTATCCTTCCACCTGCCCCTCATGGCCTCCGACCACGACGATTGCCCTGAAATTCTTCACACCCTCGCTGACCGCCTTGAACACAGCGGTGCGCTCGGCGCAGTTGGTCGGCCCGTATGCGGCGTTCTCTATATTGCAGCCACCCCATATCCTGCCGTCCGCATCGAGCAGGGCTGCTCCCACCTTCCAGTGGGAATAGGGGGTGTAGGCGAAGTCCAGCATGGACCATGCCTTGTCCATCATCTGCTCAAGCGGCAGCCCTTCAAGCAGGGCTCTTCTTTCGTTTTCTTCCATAAATATCTACCTCCATAGCGCTTTATTTATACTTCACAGTACGCTGGCGACATCACAAATGTTCCTTGAGCAGCCTGACGATGCGGCTGGTACCTAGGCGGGTTGCCCCCAGCTCGATAAACTTCCGTGCGTCATCCAGCGTAGAGATACCACCTGCGGCCTTAACTTGCACGTCGGATCCTACGTTCTCCCGGAGCAGTTTGACGTCGGCAAAGGTTGCTCCTCCCGTGGAGAAGCCCGTGCTTGTCTTAATGAAGTCCGCTTTTGCCTCTGTGACCAGGCGGCAGGCCGTGAGTTTCTCTTTTTCGGTCAGAAGGCATGTCTCGATGATGACCTTGAGGATTTTGCCCGGGCAAGTGGCGCGGACCTGCCGTATTTCGTCCAGCACGTAAGCGTAGTTTCCTGCCTTGAGCTGTCCGATGCTTATCACCATGTCAATCTCATCTGCGCCGTTCTGAACGGCGTCGGCAGTTTCATAAATCTTTGCCGCACTCGTGGAACAGCCGGACGGGAAGCCTATGACAGTGCAGACCTTTATCCGTCCGGCAAGGTAGTCCGCTGCCTGCCTGACGT
>CADBRC010000128.1 GCA_902796985.1 uncultured Spirochaetaceae bacterium | reverse complement strand
GCCCTTGAGTCCGGCGAGGCTGATTTCGACAGTCTTGGACTTGTCAACATCGGGATTGGCGACGGTAACGAGGTAGCTCGTCTTGCCACCCGCCTCGCGCTCAGACGCGGAAACGGAGAGGCCCGGAATTTTGATGTCCTTGTCCAGCTCCTCATCGTGGAAAATCGCCGACTGAGAGGCAAAGCTCGTGCCCAACAGGGTTGCGCCCTGATGCGCCTTGAACGCATGAAAGACGTGCCAAGTCGGAGTCAGGACAATCTTGTCACCCTCGGTCAGGACCGGGGACTGCAGGACGTTGACCGCCTGAGCCAGGTTCGCCACGCGGACGCGGTCTGAGTGGTTGTTGAAGATGTTCAGGTGCACGGCCGCGACGACCGCATCGCAGACGGAGTTCTGCTGGTAGAGGAAGCCTGGGTTTGTGCCCGGCTCGCAGGAGAACCAGTTGCCCCACTCGTCCACAACGAGGGCAATCCGCTTCTTGGGATCGTGCTTGCTCATCACCTCGTCGTGACGGCGGATGATCTCGTCGATGTGGAACGCGTTCGTCAATATGCGGTACCAGCCCTGCTTGCCGAATCCGGTCGCCGGCTTCCGGTTGGCCCAGCTGTCCTCGAAGGTGTAATAGTGCATGGAGATGCCGTCCATCATGTTGCCCGCGCTCTCAAGCAGCACGTCGGTCCAGCGGTAGTCGTCCCCGTTCGCGCCGCCGGCAATCTTGAAGATCTTGTCCTTGCCGTACTGGCGGACGAAGGTCTGGTAGCGGCGGTAGTTGTCCGCATAGAATTCCGCCCGCATGTTGCCGCCGCAGCCCCAGTTTTCGTTGCCCACGCCGAAGTAGGGCAGCTTCCATGCCTTCTCGTGGCCGTTCTCCTTGCGCAGGCGGGCCATCGGTGACTCGCCGTCAAAGGTGATGTACTCGATCCACTCGTCCATCTCCTGCACGGAGCCGGAACCGACGTTGCCGCAGATGTAAGGCTTGCAGCCCAGCTCCTCGCACAGGCCCATGAACTCGTGGGTGCCGAAGGAGTTGTCCTCGATGACGCCGCCCCAGTTGGTGTTTATCATCCGCTTGCGCGTGGCATAGGGGCCGATTCCATCCTTCCAGTGGTACTCGTCGGCGAAACATCCGCCCGGCCAGCGCAGGTTGGGGATGTCTATGTCCTTGAATGCCTGCACGACGGCCTTGTTGTAGCCGTTCACGTTGGGTATCTTGGAATCCTTTCCCACCCAGAAGCCGCCGTAGATGCAGCGTCCCAAGTGCGCCGAAAAATGCCCGTAGATGTCAGGGCTTATAGTCTGCTTTTTGTCAAGCGTATCGACAATGATTTTCTCTTTCATACAGACAGTGTATCACGGTTTTTCTCGATTTACAATAAAAAAAATTGATATTAGGGAAAAGTTTTTACAGCCGTATATTGCCCCCGGTAAAGCGATTCAGCAGGAAGAGCTGCAGCCCAGCATTTAGAAATACAGCGTCTTTTGGACAAAGAGATAAACGGAAGGCCCTTTAAAAGAGGAAAAACCTGCTGGTCGTTTAACAAACCACCAGCAGGCCAAAGGAGAGGAGGATGCAGAAAACTCATACGTGCCCTGTGTGCTTGACACGTATGCAAAACTGCAGTGATTGCAACGAAGCAACTTCAGGCCAAGGCAAGTTTTGCTCACGACCTGCCGTTACTGAATTACCCTTGCATAATCACTTAGAGAACCACGGGGCTGCCCCCTGGTTACACGTTTTCCGTAAAATTTTACGGTTTGCAGATTTTGCAGGGCGAGTAGCCCTTGCTTTCCGCCTCCGCCCGGGACATCTTCTGCACCGCAGAGTCCTTGAGCACCCGGCAGGTTGCCCTGTGGAACTTCTTCCCCTTCTTGGTCACGCAGACCACGTTTTCCGCGCAGAACGCCACGGGCACAAGCCCCTGACAGCATCCCGGCGCGCCAGCAGCAGCCCCGCCTGCCTCCGCCCCACCCCGCCCGGAGGACCGGGACAGAGGCAGGCAGGAGAGGGCCGCGAACAACAGAACAAACACGCAACGTTTCATTCATTCCTCCATATATACTATGGCGGGCAAAGGGTGTTTTCCTACATTTCGCTACTCAGTTTCCTTGGATTTGTTCTCAAATTTCGTGTAGGAGGAGATAAAGAGGACCGGCACGTCCCCGATGGGGCCGTTTCGCTGCTTGGCGACGATGAGCTTGCGGTCCTGGACAGGGTTATACTCCTCGCCCTCCTTCTGCTTCTGCCGCTCGCCGTGGATAAACATAACGACGTCCGCGTCCTGCTCAATGGAGCCCGAACCGCGCAGCTGGGCCAGGTTTGGCTCTTCTCCCTCGGCGGCACGGGCCACCTGACAGAGGACGACAATAGGAATCTCAAGCTCACGGGCAAGGCTCTTGAGCGACTTGGAAATCATGGACTGCTGGGTGTACATCTCCATCTTGTCCTCGTTGTCCAGGGTGATGAGACCTATGTAGTCAATGAAGATGATTTTCACATCGTTCTTGGCCTTCATCCGCCGCGCCATCGCCCTAAGGTCCAAGAGCTTCATGTTGGGCGTGTCCACGATGTAGAGGGGGGCAGAGTAACAGGCGCTCGCCGCATCCTGCAGCTTCTTGAAGTCCTCCATCTTGAGCAGTCCGTTGCGGAGCCTTGTTCCCGTCACGCGGGCGACCTGCGACAGAAGACGCTGGCCTATCTGGTCGCTGCTCATTTCAAGGCTGAAGAAGCCCGCCGGAATCTTGTTCTCTATGGCGATGTGCTGGAGCATCGAAAGGGCGAGGGCGGTCTTACCCATCGAAGGGCGCGCACCGACGATGATCATCTCGGAGTTCTGGAAGCCCGAAGTCATGCTGTCCAGCTGGGTCAGACCGGTCTCTATGCCGGAGACTGCACTCTTGTTCTTGTAGCGCTCGTCAATCCGCCTGATGGATTCAGGGACGATGTCCTGCAGCGACTGGATTTTGGTCGTCTGGTTGGTGTCGGTCAGGCGGAATATCTTCTGTTCCGCCTCTTCCAGAATCGAGCGGCTCTCCTTGGTCTGGTCAAAGCTCTCCGCCTTTATCTCATCCGAGATGCCGATGAGGTTACGCCGCACCGACCGGTCCATGACAATCGAGGCGTAGTATTCCCAGTTAGCGCTCGTTGGAGTCTTGTCCGTCAGCGCAGAGATGTAAGGAATACCCCCTGCCTGATCAAGCTTGCCGTTCTTGGTCAGGTCGTCAATCAGCGTGATGAGGTCGCCCTTGCTGCCCAGATTGGACAGGTTGACGAGCGAGCTGAATATCACCTGGTTGCGCAGGTCGTAGAAGTAATCGCTCCTGAGGCGCGCGACAATCTCGCTGACGCACTTCCAGTCCAGGAGCATCGCCCCCAGCGTCGCCTGCTCCGCGTCCAGATCCTGCGGCGGCACCTTGTCCTTCAGTTCCGTAAAGCTCATGTATATCCTCTTATTTCCGTTTGATGATACCAAATCATCCTATCTGCGTCTACAATGCATTCCTGCCTTATTGCAAGGACAGGCTCTTGTATGGTAAAATCAGTGAATGGATTCAAGCCGTCCTTCAGACATCCTCCAAATCGCCTACGCCTCCGACGAGAACTACGTCCCCGTGATGGGGGTGTCCCTGATGTCCCTGCTG
>CADBRC010000127.1 GCA_902796985.1 uncultured Spirochaetaceae bacterium | reverse complement strand
GCTTGAGACAGCCCGCACATCGGGTAGCATATCTGACAAGAACGGGGAACTCCTGATTACGATCCAGATTGAGGCGGACTAAGACAGTAAGGCTGACCGGGGCCGGCTGCTTCCGGGGGGACCGCCGGTCCCCCTGCTGCCGTCACTTGGTTCCCGGTATCAGCTCAAGGATTTCTTTGATGGGCATACAGAGATCGTTCACTTCGAGCGACCGCTCCGCCTGAAGGATTGTCTCCGCGCATTTCCGCATGGCAGGGTAAGATGCCCTGAGCATGTGGTTTGCGTAGATGATGACGTTTGCCCCCCATGAAGCAAGCTCTGACTCCGTAAACTGATTGTAGGTCGTCGGGACGAGCACAAGGGGTATGCTGGCGTATTCTTCCCTGAACCGATGACAGAACTCTTTTATATCCTCCCCGCTCTTGTCCTTGGAGTGGATCATCACGCCGTCCGCACCTGCCCTGACCGCAGCAAATGCTTTCTTCAACGCCTCGTCCACCCCGTAGCCCGCAATGATCTCTTCTATGCGGGCGATGATCATGAAGTCCTTGGTTATCTGAGCCTTCTTTCCCGCGCTAATCTTCTCGCAGAATTCCTCCTCGGTCGCGAGCACCTGCTTTGCCTCAGTGCCGAAAAGGCTGTTCTTCTTAAGTCCTTTTTTGTCCTCAATGATGACGGCTGACACTCCGTTGCGTTCGAGCGTCCGCACGGTAAAAACAAAGTGTTCGGGGATACCCCCCGTGTCACCGTCGTAGATAATCGGCTTGGTCGTACACTCCAATATATCGGTTAGACTCTGCATCCTCGTCGTCAGATCGACGGCCTCAATATCAGGCTTGCCTTTGCTCGTTGAGTCGGTCAGCGAAGACGACCACATCCCGTCGAACGCGTGCAGTCCGTCCTCCTTCATCAGCTCGGTGTGTTCCACGATGAGTCCGCTCAGGCCAGAGTGCGCCTCCATGATCCTGACAACAGGCTTTGCGGCTATGAGCCGACGGAGAGCCGCACGGCGGATGTCCGGCGTGGTGCCGATAGATTTGGCGTTGTCGGTGAGCGCAGTGGAGTTGATCCCCTGGGTGTAGGGGATCTCCACAATCTCACCTCCCCATTCTTTTATCACGGTGAAGCACTCCTCCCGGATTTTGGAGAGGTAGTTTGTCTTCCAGTCGTCTCCGTGAATCATGATGTCCGGCCTGTATTTGCGCAGGTTGGGAACGTAGCTCCAGTTTTCCTGCGGGACAACCCGGGACACGCCCTTTATGTTCTCTACGACCTGCTTCCGCTGCTCGTAGGTCAAGTAGGGAATCCGCTTGTGGCTTGCAATCGCGCTGTCGGTAAGAAGGCCGACCGTAAGCTCTCCGAGCCTGGCCCCCTCGTTGATTATGTTAATGATTCCGGGATGGATGATGTCGCCTGTCACTCCGAGATATACAGTCTTGCTCATTATAGATGCCAGCCTAGCACAAAGGGAGCAAAAGTTCAAGGCGATGCCCGGAAGCCCCATAGTTGTCTATTGAAAACGACCAGCTTATATGCTATAGTCTTGCCGTGGCTGCCATGAATCTTATGTTCTTTGCCAACTCGGCCCTTCTGGGCATCGGCCTTGCGATGGACGCATTTTCCGTCTCCATCGTCAACGCCGTCACGGAGCCTGGCATGAGAAGGGCAAGGCGGTACGCCATAGCCGGAGTATATGCGTTTTTTCAGTTCGCTATGCCGCTGGCCGGCTGGTTCTGCGTCCGCACGATAGCTACAATTTTCATCTCGTTCCAAAAGTTCATCCCCTGGATTGCCCTTGTCCTCCTGCTTTTCATCGGCGGAAAAATGATTACTGAGACAGTCCGGAAACATCATGGAGATGACGGGGACTGTGCAGATTGCGGCAAAAGCGGGGCAGACTGCGAAGGCTGTCCCATGCGGAACGGGAGCAAGAAGCTCTCCCTGCCCGTCCTGCTCATGCAGGGGGTCGCAACATCGATTGACGCGCTTTCCGTCGGCTTTACGATTGCGGAATACGGACCTGCCATGGCGGCTGTCGCATCGCTGATTATCGCGGCGGTGACCTTCGCCATCTGCATGACAGGTCTCCTCATCGGTAGGGCGGCAGCCAGCACCAGAATCCTCACGGGGCGGGCGCAGATTGCCGGCGGGATTATATTGATTCTGATAGGCATAGAGATTTTCATCAAGGGGATACTTTCATAATATGACAGGAATAAAGAGAGGCTTGTTCTCCGACAGCGAATTTAATTCAAAACTCTGGAGGACGATGATGCCAATCGCCTTGCAAAACTTGATGCTCGCCTCGGTCGCCGCAGCAGATGCAGTCATGCTCGGACGTATGGAGCAGAACGCGATGGCGGCTGTCTCGCTCGCGACCCAAGTACAGTTCGTGCAGAACATCATCATCGGCGGCCTCACCTCTACCGCAGGAATTCTCGGGGCCCAGTACTGGGGCAAGAAGTCCGGGCGAACGATAAACGACATCTTCTGCATGACGGTCCGCCTGGTCGCCCTGATTTCGCTCGCATTCAGCCTCGCCTGCCTCTTCTGCCCCGGCATCCTGATGGCTTTCTTTACGAACGACACGGTCCTGTCGGAGACTGGCTGCCAGTACCTCAGGATAGCGGGCATCTCCTACCTGTTCACCGGCCTGTCCCAGTGCTACCAGACGACGATGAAAGTCACCGACCACGTGAGCCGGGTCGCCTGGATAAGCAGCAGTACGGTCGTCATAAACATCGTCCTGAACGCGGTGTTCATCTTCGGATTGTTCGGACTGCCATCGATGGGCGTGCGGGGGGCGGCGCTTGCGACACTGTTCGCACGTCTGATTGAGTTCGTCTGGTCGCTCGTCTCCTCCTGCCAGCGGGGCTTTCTGCATCCGGACTACCGGAGGCTTTTCTTCCACGATGCAGATTTGTCGCGAGACTTCGCAAAAATCGCCTTGCCGATGCTGGGGGCTTTTCTCCTGTGGGGCATAGGCTTCACATCATACACTGCGATTCTTGGACACCTGGGACAGGACGCCGCAGCAGCAAACTCTGTCGCAGCAGTTATCCGCGATCTGACCTGCTGCGTAGCGAACGGAGTATCCGCCGCAGCCGGGATTATGGTCGGCAATGAGCTGGGGGCAGGAAACCTTGACAAGGGCAAGCTCTGGGGAATCAAGCTGATGAAGCTTTCCTACATCATTGGGCTTTCCGTTACGGTGCTGATTCTGCTCCTCACCAGGCCCGTCGTCTCCTTCATGTCGCTGACGGACGCAGCACGGAAAGACCTCATCGCGATGATGGTGATACTTGCCTTCTATATGATAGGCCGCTGTGTCAACACGATAATCATCAACGGAATCTTCGACGGCGGAGGCGACACGCTTTTCGACATGTACAGCCTAGCCGTCTGCATGTGGGGCATCGCAGTCCCAATCGCCCTGCTCGGAGCTTTCGTCTTCCACTGGAGCGCACCGGCCGTCTTTGCCTGCACCTGCCTGGATGAGGTGGGAAAGATTCCCTGGGTCATGGGACACTTCTACCGCTACAAATGGGTACGCGACCTGACCCGGGAGGGAAGGTAACCGGCAACAGCTCTAAACTATCTCGACCTTGAAGC
>CADBRC010000126.1 GCA_902796985.1 uncultured Spirochaetaceae bacterium | reverse complement strand
CGGGCCGTCCGAAGACTTTGTAGGTCGCGTCAGACTCGGCTATGTCTCCCGTCACCGTGGAGGTCCCGTGAGCATTTACATATCCTATCTCTGAAGGGGATATGTACGCATCCTCAAGCGCAAGCTCCAGGCAGCGGGCCATGGTGTCAGGATTTGGATTCGTGACATGGGTCCCGTCCGCGTTCGTTCCAAATCCGACAAGCTCAGCGAAAATCTTCGCCCCTCTGGCAACGGCGTGCTCCAAGTCCTCCAGTATCAGGGTAGCCGCCCCCTCCCCCACGACAAGCCCGTCGCGGCTTTTGTCAAACGGCTTCGGCTCCAGATCCGGCCTGTCGTTCATGCAAGCTGCCGCGCCCAGCGCGTCGAACACGGCGGCATCCGGGGCGACAAGTTCCTCCGCCCCACCCGCAAACATGATGTCCTGTATGCCGGATGCAATAGTCTCATAGGCATATCCTATGGCCTGGCTGCCGGACGTACAGGCAGAATTCGTCGTAATCATGCGGCCGCGCAGCTCATAGAAGACGCTCAGATTGCACAGGCAGGTCTGGGGCATGCACTTTATGTATGTCTGCGAGTTAATCAGGGACGTGTTGTTGTCCAGCTCAATGGAATAGAGCTCCACGATGGAGTCCATGCTCCCCATGCAGGAGCCGTAGGCTATCCCCGTCCTTCCGTTGTGCAGCTCGTCCAGTACCCCGCCGTCCTCTTTCTTAAGCCGCGCCATGACAAGCGCACGCTCGGTCGCCTCAAGGGAAAGGCGGGCGACCCGGCCCATTCCCCTGATTTTCTTGCGGGGATATACAGGGAGCTCCTTCTCATACGGACAGGCGAGCCTCGTGTTCACCTTGGCATACTTGTCCCATGACTTCATATACCTGATGAAGTTTTTTCCAGCCTTAAGGTTCCGAAAAGCCTCGTCCCAGTCGTCGCCCAGTGCGCTCAGCATGCCGCCCCCGGTCACGACGACGCGCCTTCTTCCGTCAGGCCGTCTGAAAACATCCGTACTCATACAATCCCCCCGTTCACTGATATGACCTGTCGGGTAATATACCCCGCAGGCTCCGACAGGAGAAACACGGCCAGGGCGGCAACTTCCTCGGGCTTTCCGACACGCCGCATGGGAACTGCCTGCAATATCTCATCAAGCGGCGCGTCCTTTATCATATCCGTCTCTATAATCCCGGGGGCAATCGCATTGACCGTGATGCTCCGGGAAGCAAGCTCCACCGCGAGGGCCTTCGCAGCCCCGATGAGTCCGGCCTTGGATGCAGAATAATTGGTCTGCCCCCGGTTGCCCGTTATCCCGCTGACAGAGGATATGACGATAATACGGCCACGCTTCTTGCGGCACATCGGCATGGTCAGGGGCTGCACCACATTGAAAAATCCGTCCAGGTTCGTATGGACGACATAATCCCAATCCTCGCCGCTCAGCCCCGGAAAGCTGAAGTCCCTCGCGACCCCGGCATTGCTGACCACGCCCCATAAGGCACCATGCCGTTCGGTTATGCCGTCGAGCGCGGCCTTACATCCCTCCCGGTCGCCCACGTCGAACTGAACAAGCTCACCCTGCCCGCCGGCAGCCTGAATAAGCTCCAGCGTCTCCCTGGCACGGTCCTGCCCCTGTCCGTAGTGTGCGATGACATAATATCCTTCCCGCGCAGCAGCGACGGCGATAGCCCTTCCTATGCCCCCGCTCGCCCCGGTCACGAGTATTTTCTTCCGTTCCGTATTCTCACTGCCCATACCCCACACCCCTTCCTTCAAAAAATAAATTCATATCCTCTATTCCCATCACGGTAATCGCTGTCGTCGCCACCGGCTCCGAAAGCCCCTTCTCATACATCTCGCAGTCATAGCGGCATACGTTGCCGTCCCTGTAGCCCTCGTACACTCTCAGCTCGACAGTCTTCCCTGCTGAAATGCCTGCAACCGTAGACTCGAAGCCGCTCACGCTGAGTATGACTCCGGGTGCAGGGGTATCCGCACCGCCAGCGGAAACCTGCTGAATCGTACTCAGGGCAGAAATGCTCTGTGCCATCATCTCGAACCCAGCCCAGACGGGAACAGCCTTAAGCTCCTCGTCATACAGGATGCAGTTTTCCGTAACATCATATTCCGAGACAATCTGGTTCCTCACCGTATCATGCGAGGTTATCCGGCTCAAGAGGACCATCTTGCCCCTATGAGGTATCAGAGAGTAAAGTTCCTCTGCCGAAACCTGCTGTGGAATCATATTCATATCTTATCCTTGCACATAATCAGAGACACGTTCACCCCGCCGAAGCCAAAGGAATTGCTCATGCAGCATCTAACCTGCCCGCCACCGGCCTGCATGTCTGCCCCGGCACGTACTATCCTTATGGGCGGAAGTTCCGGGTCGTATTCCCCGTCCCCTGCCTGCGCAGGGAATGCATTTCTAATGAGGGCCTCGTAGCAGACAGCGGCAGACAGTGTCCCTGCCGCCCCTAAGGTATGCCCGGTGACAGACTTGCAGGAGGCGCAGGGAACATCCGGCCCGAAGACGGCAGATACTGCACGGGCCTCCGCCGCATCCCCGCTCTCCGTCCCTGTACCGTGCAGGCCTATGAAGTCCACCTGCCCCGGCCCTATTCCGGCGGACTTAAGCGCACGGCGCATGGCGGCCGCCGCGCCCACTCCCTCTGGATTCGGGGACGTAATGTGAAAAGCATCAGAGCTTTCCCCGTATCCTGCAAGTGTAACCTTCGGCTCCCCCGGTAACAGGGGGTCCCGGGACAGGACAAAAAAGGCAGCCGCCTCCCCCAAACTTATGCCCGACCGATTCACGCTGAAAGGATTGGAGGGTACGGGGGAGACGCACTCCATGGAATCGAAGCCCAGCAGCTCCAAATCGGACACGATGTCGGCACCGCCGGCTATCACCGCATCGCAGATACCAGCCCGTATCATCTCGGCAGCCCTGACAATCGCCGTGGAACTGGAGGAACAGGCTGTCGAGGTCGCCGCGGCAGGTCCCCCGAGGCCGAAGAAGTCCTTTATGCAGGCTGCGGCGTAACCGGCCCCCTGCATTTCCAGCCTGTATCCGTCTGGAAAGATTCCGCCCTCCAGATACCGGCGGTGCGCCTCTATGGAAAGCTCGCTGCCGTTGTCGCAGCCGCCTGCGCACACGCCGATCCGGTCCGCCCCGTATTTCTTGATGGCACAGTCCGCATGCTCCTCAAGCTGCCCCAGAGCGGCGGCGACCATCCTGAAAAGATGGGTGTCGGGGTATCGGGAGGAGGCAGGGGCAGGCAGCGGGCAGGAGACGGTCGCCGCACAGAATTCCCTGTCTCCGTATTTCGTGCGGACAGGCCGTATCGCCGAGTTGTCGGCAGAGGAGACATGACTCCACAGGGCATCAGCCCCA
This sequence comes from uncultured Spirochaetaceae bacterium, assembly GCA_902796985.1. Taxonomy (GTDB): domain Bacteria; phylum Spirochaetota; class Spirochaetia; order Treponematales; family Treponemataceae; genus Treponema_D. Next base: position 8,791 of record CADBRC010000126.1, on the reverse strand, counting down.
ATCCCGCACGCGCTGACAACGGCAGGACAGGAAAAATAAATCATACAGCCGCTCATTCCTCCACCTTCCTCAGTTCGTACCGGTAACCACGGAAAAGGTTTGTAATGGTGACGGCGTCTCCGTCCTTTACAATCTCTTCTACTATGCTGTCTCCGTCCAGAACCCGGCGGATTTCTTTTCCGTTCTCGTTCGTGCAGCTGAACGAAAGTCCCTCTGCCACATCATAGAGCATCATGAGCGCGGGAACCGCATAATAGGCATGCTGAATGTCCAGCACGATATACTCAGCCTTGACATTCTTGGGAAAATAGGGCGAAGAGAAGGAGACATTCTTGCCGCCATAGCTCAGGATTCCCATGTCCATCCCCATATCGTTCAGCAGCGTTATGGAAAGACCCGACTGGTCCGCCTGTATATACGCCAGGGAAGAGAACGTCTGCCCGCCGAAGGAGCCGGTGAACAGCTGCAGCTCATCCAGGCTCCCGTCCATGTATTCTGGGATCAGAAGCGGGACGGCCTTGCTGTCGGTTATGTACACGGGGCCCACGCGCATCTCTCCCGCCCCTTTCCGTCCAGTCGTGGCACAGGAAATACACAAAAATAAGAGGAGCAAAAGGGCAGTGACCGCAGGAATCTTCCGCATGGGCTGATTATAACAAGAATCACTCATCTTTGCAATTTTCCTGTCCTATCCCGGTGCACAAAAAGGCGGCAAGGCAGCCCGTGAAGATGCACAGGCCGATGATGCGCACGGGGATAAAGCTGCTCAGGGCAAGCGCACCGAAGGACAGCTCTGTGGTAATGAACGAGAGGAGGACGGCAGCCGGCGCCAGTCCCTGCCCGTCAGTCGCTTGCTGCCGTGCGTGCTCAGTCATATAGATGATGTAGTCCAGCCCCAGACCGAACACGAGCACCATCCCTGCCGTACAGAAAAAGTCCACTGCATAACCGGACGCGGCAAATACGGCCAGTATCGCAGCGATGCTCACAAGGGGAACCACGGCTATCCTCAGAGTTTGCTTCCAGCTGTACATCATCTTCATGATAACGATGATGAGCAGATAGGCGACGGCGAACATCAGGAGGACATGACGGGTCAGCCAGTCCAGGGATCCGTTTATGCTGCTGACCTTGTTCTGGAAGAATACACCCTCCATCTCATCTGCGACAGCCTGGTAGAACGCCCCGTCACTCACGCTGGCAGGGAGCACCACGGAGCAGAAAGTCCCGTCATTCTCCCCAAGCCAGAGGAGCTTTATGATGGACGCAAGACTCTCCGGGACCGCCCCCATGCCCTCAAGCGTGTCGGGCGCAAGAAAAACGCCTTTCTCCTGCATGAAGGCAGAAAGAATCTCTTCCTTCCCGCCTTCGTCTTGCCAGAGCATGTCGAGCTGCCCCGGAAGCAGGTGGAACAGGCTTTCACAGGCGGCGAAGGACTTCTCCTGCGTCCTCCGCGACGGGATGAAGCGGCTGGTTGCCACGTACCTGTCCTGAAGCCGGGCGCCCAAAGCCTCTTCCCTGAGAAGGACTTCCTCCGCCGTGCTTCCGCTGATGATGAAGTAGCTGCTGGGATTGTAGCGGAGAACCTTGGATGAAAGGATGGTGTCTTCCTTGAGCCGCCCCTGCATGGTATACAGGCCGCCTATATCGTTTCTGACCTTCACATTGCCGTGCCTTACGGCAAGGATGCAGAGGGAGGCTGCCATCAGAACAAGGGGGAGGATTCTGCCCCACGGCAGTCTTCCCCGTGTCAGCAACGGCAGACGCATACGGGGAAGGGAAACCCTCTGCCCGGGCAGACGGAAGAGGGGATACAGTCCGACGGTCGTCAGAAAGGAGCTCGTAATGCCCGTAAATGAGAACAATGAAATCTGCCTGAGCAGGGGGAAGGGCATAAAGAAGAGCAGGACATAGCACAGCTGCGTGGAAATGAACGAGAACAAGAGCCCCCGGAACAAGAGGCTCCTTGCCTCCCCTCCCGAGCGGATGGAGGCATCGTATTTCCAGTGCATGAAGAAGTGCAGGCTGTAATCTATGCAGCATCCGATGAGGGAAGTGCCGAAGACAAGTGCGAGGGCCTTTATGTTCCCGAAGACGACATGGGTAGCGGCAAATGCAGTGGCAGCGGAAAGGCCGATTGAAAGCAGGGACATCACGATGGGCAAAGGCGAGCGGAACACGAGGATAAGAAGGCAGAGCACCAGAAAGAGGCTGACCGTCGAGATAATCGTTATCTCCCGTGAGGCAGAAAGAGAGCTCGCATAGCTGTGAAAGGGTGTGCCGGAAAAGACGAAACGGAATCCGTCCGCCTCCAGGGGAAGACAGACATCATAGACCGTGCTGACCGCATTCCGTCTGCTGGCAAGCCAAGCCCCCTCCTCGCTGAGTTCCCCCCGTATCATTACGTACCATGCCTCCTCATATTCCGTTGCGAGTACCCCGTCCCGGGGAGAAAGCGCAGTTCCGGAATCCTGCACTGCCGCCATGCATGAGCGAAGCTCCGTATCAGTCAGAAGGAAGGGGTCTCCCTCAAGCAGGTCCAGGGACGCAAGCGAGAATCCGCTGAAAGCCGTTACGAGGGCATTTTCCGCAAATGATTCAGCTCCCTCATCCGAAGCAAGAATCCGGGCCGCCTCATCCCCGGGCAGGAGCCTGTAGCGGTTGGCATAGATGAAGCCCTCTATGTCCGAGGCCGCCCCCATATCCGCCGCAAGAGACAGGAATTCGAACTGACGGGGATAAGAGGACAGGGCCTCGTACACCCGCCCGGCCATATCCTTCGCCTTGTCGAATTCTGCATGGGAGACGAGGATGAATATGTTTCTGGAACCGTTCTGCGAGAGCTGCCTGTCTGCATCACGCAGACTGTCTGCCGTATGCAGCCCGTCTGCCGTATGCAGCCTGTCTGCATCACGCAGAGCAGTCGAAGAGAACTGCGTGTCCGGAATCATGCCGAACAAATCCGCGTCCATGCGGATTCCCCCGCCCAGCAGGAATGTAATGAGGAAAGCCAGGATGATGGCAACGTGGAACACTGCCCACAGTATGGTGAAAAAGCTATTCGGCAGAGAAATATGCCTTTTCATCGTCAGTTAAACCGGTCCTGTGAACTTGATTGGAGAAAAAATAGCGTATACCCGCCCCGCCCTGCTCCTCAATGCTGACGGAACTGATAAAGGATTCATTTCCGCTTGTTCCTTCCATCACGATGCTTTTCATTGCAGCGGCAATCGTGCTGTCTTTTGGTACAAGGCGTATCATCCAGTCATTTCCCTCCGGGGAGCTTCCGGCAGAGGAGAAGGAGACATGGAAGTTCTTTTCAAGTTCCGTCCTGTCACCGGAAAAGACCGTCGCCAGCGTTCCGGCGATGCTCTTGAACGTCTCGTTTCCCGAGCCGTCAATCATGGTCTTCCTGCCGTCCGGGGCCACCTGTATGATTTTATCCCTGCTGACCGCAAGCAGGGAGGAAACCGGCTTCTCCGTCTTCCAGGCGATTCCTTCATCACATATCACGAAGTTTCCCTGCGATTTGAGCGGACGCCTGAGGTTTGCCGCAGTCCGCTCCTGTACAAAAGAGCCGCTGGTCACCTTGTAGGCCGTAAGGTCGCGGCAGACGGAGTCAAGGCTGGGAGAAGGAGTTGCAGCACACGGTGAGATGCACGAGGCGGCATGGAAGAACATGGCCAGAAGAACAGCCCCGAAACGCTTTGCTTTAACTCTGCACGTCATTTTTCACCTCCGCCGAACAATGCCTCCACCTTATCCCTGAAGGGCTGGGGCGTAATGAAACAGCTCTCCCCGTTCTCATCGGACACGGCCATCTGCGTACTCTCCGCCTTGGTCGTCAGCTCCCCCGTTGCGGCATTATAGAATTCGAATTTTATCTTGATGCAGGCCTCATATTCGACAAGGGTCGCGACCGCCCGCACCCTCTCCCCAAAGCGGAGGGATCGGATGTATTTGACGCGGACATCGACGATGGGGAACGAAAATCCCGACCGTGCCATCTCCAGATAACCAAATCCTATCCTGTCCAGCAGGGCACAGCGGGCCTTCTCCATGTACTTGACGTAGTTTCCGTGCCAGACAATCCGCATGGCATCCACGTCATAGAACTCCACGGGAAATACTATCTCCTCAGTCACTGTCTTCCTGTTCATTTGCACCTGCACTTTCTTTATCTTGAAACATCCAGAAATCGAAAAAGTTATACCACTGGTAGGGGTAGGAAAGGCAGCGGCCCTCCAAAAGCCCCGCAAACTGACGGCAGAGGGATTCGACCCTTACTGTGCGCTCCTTGCGCGGACAGTCAAACGTGATGTCCGACCTGGTAACGAACATATTGTAGCGGGGGCAGAAAAAGCTGCCTTTCTCCCTGAGCGAGAAGACAAAATAGACCGGTACATTCAGAAGGGAAGCGAGCATAAAGCTGCCGAAAGGGAACGGTGCATCGCCGCCCAGAAAGCTCACCCGGATGCTCCGCCCCGGGTCGGATGCCGAAGTCCGGTCCCCCGCAATGACAACCAGCCCCCCGGACTCAAGCGTTTCCTGCAGCCGTTCCAGGCTGTCCACCCCTATCTGGGAAGCAGGAATAATGTCCAGTCCGTAGCGGGCGTTCAGCCTGTTTATGGCGCTGGTAAAGTGCCGGCTCATCTGTATGTCCATTATCACCGTGACGGGAACATGTCTGTCCACCCCGGTCTCGCCGTAACTTGCCAGACAGCGGAGAAACTCCATGTTGCCCAAGTGAGAACTTATCAGCATGGCGCCCTTCCCCTCAGAAAGCCGCTTCTTCAGCTCCACCACATCATCATCGTGAAAAATCACGTTGTCCAGGCTCGTCTTCCCGCTCCATGCTACAAGCTTCTCCACCAGGCAGAGGGAGAACGAAGTTACCTGCGCATACGCATTGGGACGGCGGAGAGCCTTGCCGCCCGAGAATGCGGCAAGCCTTCTCTGATAGTCCGCCGCCGACTTTCTGACCACCGGGGAACATATATAATAGAAGAAACTGACAAATGGCACCATGCATGCCAGAACAGGGAACGGAAGGATCTTGACGAGAAAGATGAGGATGCGTACAGGCACATCGCTTCCCGTCACCTCCTTCTGCCGGGACCAGTGAGAGCCGGAACTGCTCATCCCCGCCTCCTTCTGCACACCCGCCACAAAAGCACAGGCAATCGGATCAACATCCCCAGGAAGAGGCGGGTAAAGGTCAGTGAAATCCTCACGTTGTCCCGCAGCATACGGAAATTCGATATTCCGTCCTCCGGGTAGGTCACCCGGACTCCCTTGTTGACGAGGGGGACACCCCTCCAGAGCAGGTGCACGAGGATGTCCACGTCATATCCCATGCGGGCATCCAGACAGGCATGCCTGTCCAGCAGGTCCGCGTAGTGCGGGAACAGGGGATAAATCCTGAAACCGCAGAGCACGTCCTTTATGCGCCCGTCAAGCGAAACGATTCTTGCCCAGCCATTGGAAAACTCCCTGCCTTTCTTCCGGTAGCCCGGGACAGTCTCGTCATAGACAGGGTAACCGCAGATGATTGCATCCGGGTTCTCCTCCGCCGCTGCGAGGAAGTCTCCGCAGGCCGTGCAATCATGCTGCCCGTCAGCATCAAGCTGAAAGAGATGGTCCATGCCCCTGTCCAATGCCGCCCGCGCAGCAGCGCTCATCGCCTTGCCCTTGCCCCCGTTTTTCTCCAGACGGACGACAGTGACAAGCTCTGACAGCTCACCGGCAGCGGCGACAAGCGCCCTGTCCTCGCCCTCGTTCCCGTCATCGACGATGATTATCGGAAGTCCGTAGGGAATCAGGCTCCTGACCACAGAGGCAAGGGGCTTGCCATGCCGGTAGACGGGGATGGCGAACGCAGCCGTCACGGAAGCCTCACGGCGAAGCTGCCAGTGGAATATGACCTGCCGGCATCAGCGGCATCGCTTACCGTATATGTCACGGAATCCTTCCGCCCGTTCAAGGTCATGGCAAGGCGGATTTTCGTGTCCGGAAGGATTGGGGAGGAAAACTTTATGCGGCGTATGCGGAGGACGGAAGCCTCCGTGCCGAAGTACTTCCTCGCGAGCCTCGTAATAATCTGGAACTGCCCGACGGCAGGAAGCAGCTTGTACTGGGGAAAATGCCCGTCAAAGAAGTCGCTGTCTGCCGGAACCACAAGCTCCAGCAGTACATGCAGGTCATCGCGCTCCAGCACGCGCTCGTCCCGGATGCCGTGATCACTCATCGGAGCCCCCGCGTGCCGCCGTATCCGAGAACAGGGCTGCAATGTCCTCTTTGTGCTTCTTGCCCTGCACGTCAGAAGGAAGAACATCCACGAAGCGCCACTTCTTGGGGATGACGACGTTCTCGAAGTACTGCATCAGGAAGTCATGAAACCAGTTGTTCATGGCGAGCTTCTTCTGCCCGGCGAACTGCTGTCTGCCCGTATCGTTCAGGACAATGGCGGCGGCGAGGTACTGCCTTCTGTCCTCCAGCGCAATGACCTTCACGTCCCCGACAAGGCCCGTCTGGAGCAGCCTGTTCTCCACCTCCGTCAGGCTTATCCGCTTTTCTTCGATTTTGACGATGGAATCCGCCCGACCCCTGAGCAGGAAGCGGCCGTCGTCCAGTAAATCAACCAGGTCGCTGGTCGCAAAGCCCTCCGGGTTCTTTATGTAGGGAGAGACGATGACCAGACAGCCATCCACGTTCTTCCATATCCGTGCATTGTCAAAGGGAGTCCACTCAAGCCCGTTCCGGGACTGCCGCCAGGCTATGCCGCTCGTCTCCGTAGATCCGTAGACTTCCACGGGCCAGAACCCGAAAAGCAGGTCAGTCCTCGCAGCAAGCTCCGTGGTCAGGACTCCCCCGCTCGTAAAGATAAAGCAGTCCTTCATCGGCAGGCAGCTTTCCAAATCCACTGTCCGCTTGAGGAATGCAGGTGTGGCTATGACCATGTACTTCTCGTCGTCCAGAGACTCAAATTCCTCCGGATACTCAATCCTCTTGCGGCGGAAAGGAACCCCAAGTGAGAAAGGCAGGCTGATTCCGAAGAGGAAGCCATAGATGTGGTGCTGGCTGACCGTAGTGACGAGCTTTCGGGCAAGGAACTCCTCTCCCCACTTGGATATGACAAAGGCATTGTCCTGCTCGAACTCCTCCATCCGCTGGCTGACCGCCTTGGCCCTGCCGGTGCTGCCCGACGTGTACATGCGGATGTCCGTATCTGCCGCCTCGAACGGAGGGGCATCCCGAAGCTCCTGCTCGGACGGCTCTGATGAGCCTGCAAGAATGGCAGGAACGGACAGGGCTCCCGCAGAATGAGGCACGGAATCTTGATCGGTCAGGAACTCGGTGCCCGGAGCTTTTATCTCGGCAATGAAAGCCTCCGAGATGTTCTGGGTCAGCATGACGGTCTTCCTGCACTGCAGGAGGGCGACGAAGGTCACAAGAAAATACCAGTAATCCTCACAGTGCAGGATCCAGTCCTTCGAGTCCTTCTGACGTATGGCCGCCCGCATTCTGGCAGTATCCGAAAGGAAATCACGCCAGGTCTTGCAGCGCCCGTCAGACCACTTGCCTTCATAGCACACTATATGGTTGTCAGGGCGGGAGTCAGCCCTGAATTTTGATATATAAAATGTCTTTGGCATCTTCTTATCCACCTGTTTTCGGATGATATATTCTATGGCGAACAAAAGGCCCATCAGGACATAGGCTATGCCGCCGTTGTATACTGACCACGCCCGGTCACTGCAGAAGAAAGCCGTGTATGCCGCCGCCGACCCGTTGAACACAAAGAAGACGCACCACACCACGCAGACCTTGCGGCAGTAGGACTCTATGCGCCCCTCAGCGACGGATCCCTTTATTCCCTTGTCGGACAGACATGCCAGGCGGAATATCACCGAAGGCGGGAAGAAGAGGCTCAGGGAAAAAGCCATAAGCATGGCCGCATTGACGGCGACAGGATAGAGCCTCAGGAAAAGTATCTTGTTGCTGAAGAAACAGGCCAGCCCCACGGCGACAAGGACAACGGAAGAAGCCAACGGCCGCCAGTCCGATTTGCCCCGGCCCCCTCCCCCGCCTATAAACAGGGCAGAGGCAAGCACGATGACACAGAGAGAAATGACCCGCACCGGGAGCCTCAGCAGCACCAGAAGCACAAAAATGAGAACCGGGTACAGGGCCGCAAGTATTACGAAGGGAACTCTCCGCCCGCTCTCACTGTGCCTGCGTGTAGGGATAGAGGGCATCTACGATATCCTGAATGGTCCTTACCGTCTTGAAAGATTCTGGATTTATCTTGCCGGGGATGAACTCCCTCGACTTGCTCACCATATCCACAAAATCAATGGAATCCAGATCCAGATCGTCCACCAGGAGGGTTCCGGGGGTAATCCTGGACTCTTCTATCTCGAATTCGCCAATAAGGATCCCCGTTACCTTGGCATAAAGCTCATCTTTGGTCATTTCTCACCTCCCTCCCGCAACTGTGAACCGATATACGCGGCAAGGGCATTGACGGACGCAAAATGATCCTTATTTTCCTTGCTCTCAGAGGAGAACTTCACGCCAAACTTTTTCTTAAGGGCAACGCCAAGCTCCAGCGCATCGATGGAATCAAGCCCCAGACCTGCGCCAAAAAGGGGGGCCGCATCATCTATGTCCTCCGGCCCTATGTCCTCCAGCTCCAGTGCAGATATGATGACTTCCTTTATCTGCCCGTTCAAATTCTCTTCCATATATACACTCTAATGCAAGCATACCCAAATGTCAAGGACAGGGT
>CADBRC010000125.1 GCA_902796985.1 uncultured Spirochaetaceae bacterium | reverse complement strand
CTCCTGCGTTCGCATCGGTAATCGCAATCTGCTCCGTGCTGAGCATGGCGGTAAGGCCGCGGCAGCCGAACAGGCCCGCAAGCGTGATGATGAAGGGCTGCAGTTCCATGTAGGAAATCAGCCATCCCTGGAAGATGCCGAAGAGGATTCCCAGCCCCAGGACAATGGCGACCGAAGATGTCGCGCTGAACCCCTTCTTCTCCATACAGTAGGACAGGATCATGCAGGAAAGTCCTATCACCGAGCCTACGGAGATATCGATGCCTCCCGTAATCATGACCATCGTCATGCCCGATGCGGCTATAAGCAGTCCCGCGTTGTCGATCAGCATGTTCAGCAGGACCTGCCTTCTGCCGAAGCCCGCGTCCCCGTAAATCAGGCATCCGAAGATGTACATGATCAGGAACAGACAAATCGTGATGAACAGCAGGAAGTTGGAGCTGTCAATCTTTCCCTTCTTCTTCTTGTCCGCCGCGAGTACGGTCTCGTTCGTATTCTTCTTGCTTTTCATTTTGCCCCTCCGATTGCCACAGCATTCTGCTTCTTGAGCTTCATGGCCCTTCTCCAGCGGTTGAATGCGGGAGACTGCAGCAGGACGATAAGGATAACGACCACAGCCTTGTAGACAGGCAGCTGGTCGGCAGAAACTCCAATGGCGTACAGGCTTGTTGTAAGGCACTGTATCGTGATTGCACCGATGACGGAACCCGCAAGGTTGAACTTACCGCCGCCAAGGCTGTTGCCTCCGAGCGCGACCGCAAGAATCGCGTCCATCTCCAGGTTCAGGCCGATGTTGTTCGCGTCGCTCGAATAGATGCGGCTGGATGCTATGAGGCCTGAGATGCTCGCGCAGAATCCGCAGAAGACATAGCAGAAGAAGATGACCATGGTGGAGTTGATTCCGACCAGGCGTCCGGCCTTCGGGTTGATTCCGACGGTCTGGATGTAGGTGGAGATTGCGGTCTTCTTCAGTATCAGCTGGGTCAGGATGAGGAAGGCCACGACGATGAAAATTGGTGTCGGTATGACGACGTGCGGCAGGAATCCTCCGATCCAGCGGAAGGACTCCATGCGGACATAGAGGATGACTCCCGTCGCCTTCGCCCCGGTCTCGGTCAGCTTGGAGCTGATGAGCTGGGCAATTCCGCGTCCTGCCGTGTACAAAATAAGCGTTGCAATCATCGGCTGGATGTTGAAGCGGGCAACCAGGAGACCGTTGAAGGCTCCGCATGCGATTCCGCCCAAGATGCCGATAAAGATGGCTATCAGCATCGGGGTGGCATATCCGTCATAGCTCTCGCCCAGGTTGCGGACGATGAGCGCACCGGCGACCGCCATGATCGCTCCGACGGAGATGTCGGTTCCCCGGGATGCGGCGACGACCAGCGTCATTCCGATGGCGAGGATGATCAGCTCGCAGGAGCGGTTCAGCACGTCTATGATAAAGCCGTACAGAACCCCGTTGTTGATTGAAATCTTGAAGAAGTCGGGCGTGATGATGACGTTGACAATCAGCATCAGAATCAGCGCCGCGATAGGAAGGAGCAGCTGGCTCTTCCGTACCTTGCCCAATATGTTTGTTTTGCCTGGCATTATTTGTCACCTCCCGCGATAGCTTTCATGACGTCGTCCTGCGTCAGGTTGTCGTTCATCAGCTCCCCGACCTTCGCACCGTCGCGCATGACGCAGAGCTTGTTGACCGTACGGAGCATCTCGTCAATCTCCGAGCTTATGAACATGACCGTCATGCCTTCCTCGGCGAGCTTTATGACGAGCTTCTGGATTTCGGTCTTGGTTCCGACATCAATACCCCTCGTGGGCTCATCGAGTATCAGGAACTCCGGGTTTGTGACCAGCCAGCGGCCTATGATGACCTTCTGCTGGTTGCCGCCTGACAGCTGCTTTATCAGAGTCTCCGGGGACGGGGTCTTGATGCTCAGGGCCTTGATGTACTTGTTCGTCAGCTCCAGCTGCTTGGACATGGGCAGGAGCCTGAACACGCCGGTCTTCGCCTGGAGCGCAATCATCATGTTCTCACGTATAGAAAGGTCGGCGATGATGCTCTCCGCTTTCCTGTCCTCGGGCAGGAAGGCCATGCCGCTCTTTATGGAGTCAAGCGGGGTCTTTGCCTTGAGATCCTTGCCGTTGAAGGTCAGCTGCCCGCCGTCCGGCCTGTCCGCGCCGTAGATGGCGCGTGCCATCTCCGAGCGTCCTGAGCCAAGAAGGCCGGTGAGCCCGACGACCTCGCCTTTCTTTATCTCAACGGAGAAGGGCTTTATCGTGCCCGTGTGGGTAAGGGCGACAGCCTTCAGGATGATCGGGACATCCTTCTTCTCCTCAATCGCGTTGTTGCTGTGCAGGGAGTCAAGCTCCGCGACCTCGTGCCCGAGCATCGTCTGGACCAGCTTGAGCCTGGGCAGGTCGGCGGTGGCGAACTCACCCTCAAGCTCGCCGTTCCGCAATACCGTTATCCTGTCGCAGACCGCATAGACCTGCTCCAGGACGTGGGTGACGAATATTATTCCCTTGCCGTCCGCCTTGAGCTGCCGCATGACGGCGAAGAGCTTGTCTACTTCCTTGTCGTCGAGCGAGGATGTCGGCTCGTCAAGGATAAGCACCTTGCAGTTGAAGTTGACCGCGCGGGCGATCGCGACCATCTGCTGTATTGCGACCGAATACTCGCCGAGCGAGCGGGTCACGTCTATGTCCTCAAGTCCGACCCAGGAGAGGATTTCCCTTGCCTTCTGGTTCATCTGTTTCCAGTCAATCATGAACAGCTTGTTGCGCGGCTCATGCCCGGCGAAGATGTTCTCGGCGACGGAGATGTTCGTGCACAGGTTCACTTCCTGGAACACCGTGCTTATTCCGTTCATCTGCGCCTCTTCCGGGGACCTGTTGTTTATCATCTTTCCGTCCAGGTAAATCTCGCCGGATTCCCTCGTATGGACACCGGTCAGTACCTTGATCAGCGTGCTCTTTCCTGCCCCGTTCTCTCCCATGAGGGCATGGATTTCCCCGCTGCGGAGCGTGAAGTCAACGTTCTGTAAAGCCTTCACGCCCGGAAACGTCATGTTTATTTTTTTCATCGAAAGCAGAGCTTCATTTGCCATCGCGCACCTTTCCTTTGCAAACTTTCTATTAGGAAACAACAGAAAAATAAAGCCGGAGCAGGATTTTCATTTCCATATCTCCGGCCTCATTTTCATACCGTGTTATTGATGTATGTCCAAGTTAAATCAGTACTTGCGCTCGGGGAGGGCATCGGCAGCCTTGCGGGCGTTTCCGATTCCGTCCTTGTCGAAGGTCTCCTCAACGACATACTGCTTCTTGTCAACCTTCTGCTTCTTCTCGAGCTTCTGGATGATCTCGGCGACACGGGGTCCGTGGAGCGGGTTGCACTCCTGGGCACAGTTGATTTCCTCACCGTTGATGATGCGGTTGAAGGACTCCTTGACTGCATCGAAGGTGATGATGATGATGTCCTTTCCGGGAACCTTTCCGGCAGCCTTGACGGCGTCGATAGCTCCCCAGGCCATGTTGTCGTTCTCGGCATAGATGACGTCAATCTTCGGCGTAGACTTCAGGATAGACTCCATGACTTCCTGTCCCTTGGACTGGGTGAACTCACCGGTCTGCTGGGCAACAATCTTCCAGTTCTTGTGGGTCTTCACGGCCTCCTCAAGTCCCTGGGTGCGGCCGATCTGAGCAGAAGCACCAATCGTTCCCTGCAGGTCAACGATGTTGATCGTATCGTTTGCGCGTCCCTTTGCCTTCAGGTAGGCATCGAGCCACTTACATGCATCCTGTCCTTCCTTGAGGAAGTTTCCACCGACCCATGCAACATACAGGTCATCGACACCCTTCATCTCGCGGTCTGAAAGGATGATCGGGATACCAGCCTGCTTCGCTTCCTGAAGAACCGTCTCCCATCCGGTCTCAACGACAGGAGCAACGACGATGTAGTCAACGTCCTGCTGGATGAAGTTGCGGATAGCCTTGATCTGGTTCTCCTGCTTCTGCTGGGCGTCATCAAAAATCAGCTTGTAGCCGTTTGCCTCAGTGAAGGTGTCCTTGAAGGACTGGGTGTTTGCAAGACGCCAGTCAGACTCCGCTCCGACCTGGGCATAACCAACAGTAATGGTCTTCTTCTTGTTGTTCTTCTTTGACGACCAGGGCCAAGCGAAGATAGAAGTCACAGCGAATGCTGCCAGAACAGAAACTGCCAAAAGCTTTTTCATAAATCGTTCCTCCTAATAATGAACTCTTATGATTACAGTTTAGCAGGAATCCGCAAGAAGTAAATGGAATTTCTTATCGATTTTTGTTGAACTTTATTAGATTTTTCAATTTTCTTTTCGGAAGAATCCTTCCGGAAAGGGAAAAGTTTGTTTTTTTACGGTGAAAAGGGGAAAAAATTCAGCAGTCCGTGCTTCTTGCAAAGGGCCGGGAAATCAGGTATCATTCCTTATATTTATTATGGTAAAAAAAATGCTTGTCGCGCTCCTTCTGATTGTTTTTCTCTTTGGACTTGCTGTCTTTGTGATGTTCCCTCCGAGTTCCGGCACGCTGCCCAAGATGCAGGGTGAGGAAGCCGTCTCCGAGAAGACGACGGTAAAGCTGGCCGCCGGAGGGCTCGGCACAATCATACTCTCCAAGAATGCCGGCAACCCGGTTCTGCTCGTGTGCGGGGGAGGGCCGGGCATACCTCAGTACCTGATGGAATCCATGTACGGTTCTCCGCTCACGGACGTATTCACCGTCTGCTACTGGGATTACCGGGGAACAGGCCTGTCCTATAAAGATGACATCAGTGCCGAATCGATGACGACGAGAAAATTCATTGACGATACCCTGCACATGACGGATTATCTGGCGAACAGGTTCAAGACGGACAGAATATACATCATGGGACACTCATTCGGAACCTACATCGCGCTCAAAACCGTGCAGCGTCACCCGGAAAAATACCTCTGCTATATTGCGATGGCGCAAATCGTAAATCAGGCGGAATCCGAGAAAATTGCGTTCGACTATATGAAATCCGAATATGAGAAAAACGGGAACACAAAGATGTTCCTCGAGTTTTCAAAGCGGGACATCAGTGCGTCACAGGAAGCTTACATAGAATACTGCTCTTCAGGGCTGCGCGATAAAGCAATGCATGAGCTGGGCGTCGGAACTGCCAGGGATATGCATTCGGTGATACGCGGCATTTTTCTTCCGAGTCTCCGCAACAGGGCCTACACGCAGGCGGAGCGGGTACACATATGGAAGGGAAAAATCAAGTCGAATAAGTGCCCCGTCTCCCGGGATTCACGGACATCATTCAATGCCATTCAGGACGTGCCGAGTCTGGACATTCCCATTTACTTCCTGACCGGCAAGTATGACTACACCTGCTGCGCGTCTCTCCAGGAGCAATACTATGAGGCCGTACAAGCTCCGGACAAGGCCCTGTACTTTTTTGAGGAGTCTGCTCACAGCCCCCTGTACGAGGAGCATGACAAAGGCAGACAGGTACTGGAGGAGATTGTGAGGAAAACCCGGCCTCTCCCGGAGCAGAATTGACGGAGCAAATTAGGAGGCTGCAATGGAAGCTATGGACGTAAACGGCAGAAAATATGAAATCATCAGGCTGCTGGGCAAGGGTAAGGGCGGATACTCATACCTTGCGCAGAGGGAGGGTGAGAGCGTCGTCCTCAAGCAGATACACCATGAGCCGTGCAGCTACTACCAGTTCGGAGATAAGATTCAGGCGGAGATTGCGGACTATAAGCGTCTGTCCGGCATAGGCATACGGATGCCCCGGATGCTTGACGTCGATGTGGAAAACGAGCGGATTATCAAGGAATACATCGAAGGCGAGACAATCTACGAGCTTGTACAGAAGGACATGATGAAGGATGAATACCTCGCTCAGGTACGGGAGATGTGCAGCCTGCTCTATCCCGCTGGAACGAACATCGACTACTTCCCGACAAATTTCGTGGTGCACGATTCCCTCCTGTATTACATCGACTTTGAGTGCAACGATTATATGGAAGAGTGGAATTTTGAGAACTGGGGCATCAAATACTGGTCCAAAACCCCGGAGTTCATGCAGTACCTGGCGGAACAGCATTGAGTTCCCCCTTGACAGTCCGCGGGCAGAGGCATATAATCCCATGCGTAACAACTGTTGCATATCAGATTTCACCCCTGACAGCTCTTCATTGAGGTATATATGCTTTACAAGGATGGGGGAGGGCGCCTGTTCGCCCCCGCAAAATTCTACAGGAACGCGCTGGCCATCGCCCTGCCGATTATGCTCCAGCAGCTTATCCAGAGCATGGTGTCGCTCATAGACAACTTCATGGTGTCCGGGCTGGGGGACATCTCCATGTCCGGCGTGAACGTCGCGGGGCAGGTGCTGTTCGTGTTCATGATTTACGTCAACACCATCTGCATGGCGGGCGGCATCTTCATGACCCAGTTCTTCGGCGCGAAGGACTCGGACGGGATGGGCCAGGCATTCCGCTTCAAGCTCATCATGGGGCTGGTCGCGGTTCTTCCTTATTTTCTGGTCTGCGTCGTCTTCCCCCGCCAGGTGCTCTCCCTCATGCTGATCGGGAACACGCAGGCGGAGCAGATTCTGGACGAGGGCGTGCGCTACATGAAAATCGCCTTCTTCATGGGGCCGCCGATGACCGTCTCCATCTGCATCGCAAGCTCGCTGCGCGACATGGGCAGCGTCAAAATTCCGCTCATCGTCACCGTCGTCGCCACGCTGACGAACACCTTCTTCAACTGGCTCCTGATTTACGGGAACCTGGGCTTCCCCCGCCTGGGGGTGCAGGGGGCGGCAATCGCGACGGTCATTGCCCGCGGGGTTGAGTTCGTCATATTCATCGCGGTCTATGCCAGGAAGAGGCCGGAATTCGCGGTGCGGCTGTCCAAGCTGCTCAGGATTGACGGAAAGCTCTTCCGCGAAATCCTCAAGAAGGGCTCGCTCGTCCTCTTCTGCGAGATGGTCTGGGTGCTCTCCGAGACGATTACGACGGCGATTTACAACGGCAGGGGCGGGGCGGAGGTTGTCTCCGGCATGGCCTCAAGCTTTGCCATCGCGAACCTCTTCTTTGTCGCGTTCGGCGGCATCTACTCCGCGACCGGGGTCATCATCGGCAAGACGCTCGGTGAGGGCAACCTGGAGCGGGCGCGGCAGGAGAAGACCTGGCTCTTGTCGGGTTCCGCGATATTCGGTATAGTTATGGCAGGGTTTGGCTTTGTCACGACGCTCCTGATTCCCGTCGTGTTCAGCCACTTGAGCGAAAGCGCGCTCGCCATAAGCCGCAGCATGGTCATACTGATGGCATTCTTCATGCCCGTCTGGGTCTACATGAACGCGCAGCAGGCGGTCGCCCGGGCGGGCGGCGACACGGCGATGGGAGCCTACACCGACTCCACGCTGACGATTTTCGTGATGCTTCCCATGCTCTTCGCGCTGGGGATGCTGACGGACATAGGCCCGGTGATGATGTACCTGGGCGTGAAGCTTCTTGATTTGGTCAAGGTCGTGGTGTTCCACATCTGGCTCAAGAAGGAGCGGTGGCTCAAGAACCTGACCAAATGAACGACTGAATAAGGAGGGGCAGGGGGTATGTACAACATCCTGCTGTGCGTCCAGTGCTTCAGCATAATCCTCATGCTGCTGGAAACCGCGTACATTATCAGAAAATGGTCCAAGCCCCAGCACGGATGGCTTCTCTTCTACTGCGTCTCGGTGCTCGTCAACAACGCGGGCTACCTGGGGTCCATGATGTCCAAGACCGAGGGAGAGGCCGTCCTCTGCTGGCAGTTCGTCTACCTCGGCAGGGCATGGACGGGCTTCGCCCTGCTCATGTTCATCCTGGAGATGTGCACGGGGCAGGGGTACAAGCGCATCACCGTCCCGCTCTCCTTTGCCCATGCCATCACCTATTTCTCGATTCTGACGATGCGGCACAACAGGCTGTATTACACGTCATTCTCCTTCGCGGAGGACGGCTTCTTCCCCCACCTGGTCTTCAACGACGGCCCCTGGCACTACGTGTTCGTCGGCCTGCTCGCGGTGTATATGGTGGTCTGCCTGGTCCTGCTCGTAAGGGCCCTGCGCAGGCAGAAGAACCTGCACGTGAAGAAGCAGCTCGCTCTCATCTTCCTGGCAGTCCTGACGGACAGCGTATGCTGCCTGCTGCAGGCGCTCAGGCTGTTCCCCGTCTATGACATGAACTCACTGGGCTTCTCCGTTTCCTCGGTGCTGCTTTTCATCGCGATGTTCTTCCATGACATGCTCGACACGCGGGAGCTTGCCCGGGAATTCGTCATGGAGAACATCTCGGAGGGAATCGCCGTCACGAACATCCACGGGAACCTCATCATCTGCAACGAGAAGGCGCGGAAGCTCCTTCTGGGGCTGGATCCGGGCTCTCTGGACGGGGGCCTCGGCAAGCTGCGCGAGCTGCATGCCGGGGGCAGGCACCTGGAGGAGGACGGCAAGATATTCTCCATAACCGAGGAGTTCCTGAAGAACAAGAAGGGGGCGGCGGGAAGGGTCTACCTTCTGACGGACGAGACCGAGCATTACCGCTACATAGACGAACTCAAGGAGCAGAAGCTGATTGCGGACAAGGCGAACCGCGCCAAGGGAGACTTCCTGTCCAACATGAGCCACGAGATACGCACGCCGATTAACGCTGTCCTCGGTCTGGACGAGATGATCCTGCGCGAGGCGGACGACGAGGCGATACTGGGCTACGCGCACGACATCCAGAGCTCGGGCAAGTCCCTCCTTTCCCTGATAAACGACATCCTGGACTTCTCCAAGATAGAGGCGGGCAAGATGGAGATTGTCAGCGCGGAGTACGAGCTTGCCGTCATGGTCGGCGACCTGGTGAACATGACCGCCACCCGCGCGGAGGCAAAGAACCTGCTCTTCTCGGTGCAGGTGGACCCCTCCGTGCCCCGTGTTCTTTTCGGGGACGACACGAGGATAAAGCAGTGCATCCTGAACCTCCTGACCAACGCGGTCAAATACACGCCGTCCGGCAGTGTCTGGCTTTCGGTCGGCAGCGAGAAGAAGGACGAGACCCACGTCCTGCTCAAAGTGAGCGTCCGCGACACGGGAATCGGCATAAAGGAAGAGGATCTGAAAAAGCTCTTCAGCCCCTTCGAGCGGATTGAGGAGCGGCGGAACCGCTCCATAGAGGGGACGGGCCTGGGGATGAGCATCGTCAAGAACCTTCTCGCCGCGATGGGAACGCATCTGGACGTGAAGAGCGAGTACGGCAAGGGCAGCGAGTTCAGCTTTGCCGTGGAGCAGGAGGTACGCTCCTGGGAGGGAATAGGCGACTGGAAGGAGGCCAAGGCGCTCGCGGCCTCCGCGTCCGGCTACAGCGAGCCCTTCCAAGCCCCGGAGGCACGGATACTCGTCGTGGACGACACGCCGATGAACATCACGGTCTTCAAGGGCCTCCTCAAGCAGACCCGCATGCAGATAGACACTGCCTCGGACGGGGAGAGGGGGCTTGCCGCCGCCCGCGAGCAGCCCTACAACGTCATCTTCATAGACCACCTGATGCCCCGGATGGACGGGCTTGAGATGCTCGCCGCCCTCCGAGCGGACGGTGAAGGCCCCAACAAAAACACCCCCTGCGTCGCGCTGACGGCAAACGCGGTCGGCGGTGCCAAGGAGATGTACCTTGCGGCGGGCTTTGCGGACTACCTTTCCAAGCCGATTAACAGCCGCCTGCTTGAGGCATTGCTGGCTGGCTTTATTCCCAAGGACTTGCAGCTGCACAAGGGGGACGCGGGCTTTATCGAACGGGAAATCCGCAGGAAAGAGCCGGCGGCGGGCAGCCCGGCAGCCCCTGCCCCTGGCGGCGACATCCTGCAGGAGCTGTTCAGGCTGAACGGGGAGCATGCCGCGCGGAACTGCGGGGGAGACGAGATATTCCTTTCCGCCGTGCGGAGCTTCTATGATGCCATAGAGGAAAAGTCCGCCCTCATCAGGACGCTCGCCGAGGCGGGCGACTGGAAGAACTACACGGTGCAGGTCCACGCGCTCAAGAGCAGCGCCCGCCTTATCGGGGCGAGCGCGCTGTCGGAGATGGCCCGCTACCTGGAGGAATGCGGCAACAAGATGCAGCAGGGCGACGAGTCCGCCCAGGGCGACATAGAAGCCCTCACGCCCGGCCTGCTTGCCGACTACCAGAGCTACCGGGAGAGGCTCGCCCCCTTCGCTGTCTGAGCGATATCTGATATCCGGTGACATATCCGGTGCCCTGGGGCGGGAATTTTCCCCATTGTGTTTTGCACGGCCTGTGTTATAGTAGAATCCGTGGAGGCCTTCCGGGGCTTCCCGGAGGATTTACATGAAAAAACAGGCTTTCAACCCCTACCTTCCGCCCTGGGAGTACGTCCCGGACGGGGAGCCGCACGTCTTCGGCGACCGCGTGTACGTCTACGGCTCGCATGACCTTTCGGGCGGCTCCGTTTTCTGCCTTGGAGATTACATCTGCTGGTCCGCCCCGGTGGACGACCTGAGCGACTGGAAGTATGAGGGTGTCATATACGGCAGGATGGACGACCCCGCGAACAAGGCCGGCCGGATGGTGCTGTACGCCCCGGACGTGACGCAGGGGCCCGACGGCCGCTACTACCTCTACTACGTCTATGACAAGGTGGGCTTCGTCTCCGTCGCCGTGTGCGACACGCCCGCCGGACGCTACCAATTCTACGGATACGTGCACTACAAGGACGGG
>CADBRC010000124.1 GCA_902796985.1 uncultured Spirochaetaceae bacterium | reverse complement strand
CGTGGAGAAGGGGGAGATTGCGGCGGACATGACGGCGGACCAGCTGCTCTGTTCCGACCTGCTGCCCCAGAAGGGTATCCGCGAGCCCCTCTACATCTCCGCACTGAAATATGCCGGCTGCACGCTGAAAGCGGAGGACAGGCCGGGACATATTGACACGATGGACTTCGCCCCCTACCGGTCTGCCCTGCAGTCCTGGTTCCAGAAGATAGACCTGCCCCCGGTAAAGGCGGAAACCCCGCCCGCGCTGGAGGTGAGGGGCCTCTGCTTCCGCTACGATAAGACCCTGCCCTGGGCCGTGGAGGACGTGGGTTTCAAAATCCAGAAGGGAGAGATGGTCAGCATCGTCGGGACGAACGGCGCGGGCAAGTCCACCACGGCCTCGCTCATCTGTGGCTTCAACCGGCAGGATAAGGGGGAGATCCTCCTGAACGGGGAGGAGATTTCATCGTGGTCAATCAAGCAGCGCGGGGAAAAAATCGGCTTCGTCCTGCAGAACCAGAACCAGATGATCTCCAAGACGATGATCTGGGATGAGGTCGCGCTCGGCCTTGCCGTCAGGAAAGTTCCCAAGGACGAGATCAAGGAGCGCGTTACCCGCGCCCTGAAAATCTGCGGCATATACCCCTACCGCAACTGGCCCGTGAGTGCGGTGAGCTTCGGGCAGAAGAAGCGGGTGACGATAGCCTCCATCCTCGTGATGGACCCGGAGCTGCTCATCTTGGACGAGCCGACCGCCGGGCAGGACTGGGCGCACTACACGGAGATAATGGAATTCCTCCGCACGCTCAACAGAAATTTGGGCATCACGATCCTGATGATTACCCACGACATGCACCTGATGCTGGAATACACCGACCGGGCGATCGTCATTTCCGGCGGGCACGTCATCGCCGACGGGAAAAGCTCCGCGATCCTCACCGACGATCGCATAACGGAGGCGGCGAGCCTGAAGCGGACCAGCCTCTATGACCTGGCCGTCAAATGCGGCATCGAAAGCCCGGAGCAGCTGACCGACCGCTTCATCCACTACGAGCGTTCGATACGCACGGTGCGTGCGGCGGGCCAGGCTGTCGGAAGGGAAAAGCCCGATATGGCTGACGGGGAAAAGCCCGATGTGGCCGAAGGACACGGGCCGGATATGGCCGGGGGACATAACTAGATGGCTAAGATAATATCCTACAAGGAAAAAGATTGCCTCATTCACAGGCTGAGCGGGCTGACAAAGCTCCTCTTCTTCATCATCTGGACGCTCACCTGCATGCTGACGTACGACACGCGGGTACTCGCCGTGATGGTCGTGGCAAGCCTCGTCGTGTTCCGGCTGTCACGGACGGAATGGTCGCAGGTGCGCTCAGTCTTCTTTCTCATACTTCTCTTCCTGTCTGTGAACGTCATTGCGGTGTTCCTCTTCTCTCCCTACGAGGGCTGCAAGATTTACGGTTCCCGGACGGACCTGCTCAGGCTGACAGACCGCTATACCTTCACCGTTGAGCAGCTTTTCTATGAACTGAACCTGATTTTGAAATATTTTTCCATAGTACCGTCTGTGTTCATGTTCCTGACTTCGACAAACCCCAGCGAGTTTGCCGCCAGTCTGAACAGGATCGGCCTTCCCTACACGGCAAGCTACTCGCTCGCCATCGCCCTCCGTTATGTCCCCGACGTGCAGACGGACTTCAGCAGGATAAAGAACGCGCAGGAGGCGAGGGGCATAGAGATGTCGTCGCGGGCGCACTTCTTCTCGCGCATCAAGAATATGGGGGCAATCCTGTTCCCCCTCGTGTTCACCAGCATGGAGAAGATCGATTCGGTGACGAACGCGATGGAGCTGCGCGGATTCGGCAAGCACAAGGGCAGGACCTGGTACTCGGCCCGGAAGCTTGAGACGTCGGACAAGCTCGTGATTGCGGTGACCCTTCTGTTCGCTGCCGCTGCGCTCACCGTCACCTACTACGACGGCAACCGCTTCTGGAATCCGTTTGTGACAAATTGAGGCAGCGCCTTCTTTTCAAACCGGGCGGTTGTAGCAGATGACGTGGTCGTCCTGCTGGTAGTGCCTGCCCGGGATGACGCTGAAGGGGTGCTGGAAGGCTGTTCCGCCGAACCACTGGTAGGGCGTGTCTCCTTCCGTATGCCCGCTGCAGATTTCCTCCACGCCTCGTCGGATGCAGCCCATCAGCGATATGTCATCGTAATCCCGTGCGTGCCCGTGCAGGATGAGGTCAGCTTCCTTCGCCAGGAACATCACTTTGTCCAGTTCCTTGAGGAAATCCGGCAGGGGGATGCTGCCGGGCAGCTGCATCCACAGGTGGTGATTTATGCTGTCGCCGGTGAAGAGAATGCGGTCTTCTTCCAGAAGGAGCAGGATTCCACCCTTGGAGTGGCCGGGCAGGTCATACACCTTGAGCGTTTTTCCGCCGAGGTTTATTACGTCGCCGCCGCATATCCGCTTGAACGGCGGCATCTTGATATTGCGGAAGTTGCACCACTCGACGAAGACCGAGTTCTGCATGTGCTCCTTTGCGGCGGGGATGTCGTCCGGGTGTATGTAGGCCTCGTCGAAATAGACGTTCCCGTATATATGGT
Source organism: uncultured Spirochaetaceae bacterium (assembly GCA_902796985.1). Taxonomy (GTDB): domain Bacteria; phylum Spirochaetota; class Spirochaetia; order Treponematales; family Treponemataceae; genus Treponema_D. The sequence goes on along the minus strand of CADBRC010000124.1, from coordinate 5,985 downwards.
CGGGATGGCCGTGGGTGTTCACGACCGTCAGGGGCTTGTCTGTAATCTTGCGTACCGCCGCCTTGATGTCGTTGTAGCCCATCATCGTATCGATGACGCATGCCCTGTCTTCGCCCACCACGACGTAGCCGGTGGACTCATGGGCTTCGTCCATCAGGTACAGGTGGGGAGAAAGCTCCTTTACATACAGCTCCTTGTTTCCAAAATCTGTCATTGCAGCCCTCCATATATAGCCTACCCGACAAATTCAATTCCTGTCAAGAGTAGAACAAGGCGGGAAAAATATTTCCAATTTGAGTCGCATCTGGGGGGCCAGGGGGCGGTAGCCCCCGGCAGGGCCTGTGACAAACAGGGGCGAACTGTGCTACAATAGGCCCATGAAAAAGCTGTTCCGGATCCTGATCGCCTGCATCCTGCTGCTTGCGCTGGTCTTTCTTGCCGTCAAGCTCATTCCGTCCAAAAGCATCCGCTCGTTCGTGGAGCGGCAGTATTCTTCCCGCTTCTACGACCGGAACGGCAATCTGCTGTACGTCATGCCTCTTGAGGAAGGGCTCCGCCGGGAATACTACCCGCTGGACAAAATAGGGATGAACCTCGTACAGGCTTTCATCGAGGCGGAGGACAGGGGCTTCCGCAGGCACTTCGGCGTGAACATATTCTCGCTCGCACGTGCGGCGGTGCAGAACGGAAAAGAGGGGAGGGTGGTAAGCGGCGCTTCGACAATTACGATGCAGCTTGCCCGCATCATCTGGCCCAGGAAGGGCAGGGTGAACCTTGCGGTCAAGGCCCTCGAAGCCGTGCGGGCGGTGTACCTGGAGCTGAAACTGTCCAAGGACGAGATTCTGGAGCTGTACCTGAACTCCGTTCCCTTCGGCCAGCAGATAGAAGGCGTGGGGAGTGCTGCACGGTCATTCTTCTCCTGTGAGCCGTCTTCTCTCAGCCCGGAGCAGTGCGGGATGCTTGCCGAGATACCCCGCCGTCCCGCAGATTCTCAGCTGGGAAAGAGTTTTTCATACCCTGCGCTCTGCATGCACTTTGTAAATCATGCAATTGCCTCTTATAAGGAAAAGGGGCAGGTCGTACCCCCTGCGGTGGAACTTGCCATTGACAGCTCTCTTACTGCCCATGCGGAGTTCCTGATACAGAAGAAGCTTGAGGAGTACAAGGATTCCCGCATACACAACGGGGCGGCTATTGTGCTGGACAATAAGACCGGGGAAGTCCTTGTATGGGCGGGTAACGCCTCCTATGATGACGAGGTGCATTCCGGGCAGATTGACGGTGTGAGCGTCAGGAACCAGCCGGGCAGTTCCATGAAACCCTTCCTGTATGCGCTCGCGATGGAGGAGGGCTTCTCCCCGTCCGCCGTCCTTCCGGACATACAGCAGGATTTCGGTTCCAGCGGGGTGTACGTGCCGCTCAACTTCAACAACCGCTATAACGGTCCGGTCCGTTTCCGTATCGCACTTGCTTCCAGCCTGAACATACCGGCGGTATACCTTTTGCATGAGATTGGGGTCAGGAGGTATATGGAGCGTCTTGATCAGCTTGGCTTCATCTCGTTGCGGGGAACGGAGGAAACTACCGGCCTCTCGCTTGCTCTTGGTTCCAGCGAAGTGACGCTTGAGGAGATGGCGAGGGCCTTCTCCGTATTCACTAACGATGGACTCCTGATGGATGTGTCATACGTCAAAGGCGGCGGTACCGCACGGGACAGCTGGAGGCGGGCATACAAGAGTGATATTGCCCGCGTGATGTGCGATATACTGACTGATGAGAGCGCACGGTCTCTCGGCTTTGGACATGCATCAGTGTTTGATACCCCTTATCCGTCCATTTTTAAGACAGGGACTTCCAACCAGTTTCAGAATATCATCGCCCTTGGTTCTACCAGTTCTTACACGGTGGCGGTATGGATGGGCAATTTTGAAGGAGAAACCGTTATTGGAGAGACGGGCAGCAGTGTTCCTGCCCGCGTTGTCCGGAGCCTTCTTGACGAGCTGACACAGACGGGGGGTGCTGCAAACTTCAGACAGCCTGCCTCTTACCGCAAGGTCAGGCTTTGCGCCCTGTCCGGCCTGCTTCCAACGGCTTCCTGTCCTTCGGTCATCGAGGAATACGTCAGCAAGGGAAGCGAGATTGCAAGCTGTACCTGGCATTACAACGAAAACGGCAGGGTCAGGGTTCGATACCCCAGTGAGTATCAGCACTGGGCGGACTCTAAGAACTTTCTCGGTAACTCTGCGCAGGGAACCGGAGATGCGGAAGGCCCGTTGACGATTACCTATCCCCGGAATGGAGCGGTGTTCATCTACGACGCGTCGCTCCCTCAGTCCGTACAGTTCCTCTCCGTGACGGCGGTCGGAGGGCAGGAGAAATCTGCCAGCCTCTCTCTGGATGGACAGCCGGTCGGCACTGCCTCTCAGGTATTCTCATGGAACGTCCCCCTCTCGCGCGGATTCCATACGCTGACTGTCAGCTGTGGGACTGAGCGTGCTGTTTCCGAATTCGAGGTGAAATAGCAGCTGGAGGGAGGCAAAATAAGAACTTCCTTATCTTCGTAAACCTGCGTTATATAACGCTGGTTTTTTGCGTGTGGATTGGACTTGTTGTATTATGTGACCATCGACCGGGAGATACGGACGAAATAAACAGAAGCCTGAAGGAGGCATTATATGAAGAAGATTGTTATGGTGATTGCGGCTGCGGCTGTTTTTGGTATTCCCCTTTTCGCACAGAACAAGGTCGGAAAGGTGACCGGCATTCAGGTGAAGGATAACGAGGCTATCGTCAGCATAGCCGAGGGACTGATTAATCCTTTCGAGGAGGGCGGCTTTACCAAAAGCGGCGATGCCAGCGTGACCGTTCCGCTTGATGTCGCGGTGGAATTCTATTTCCCCAGGATGGGCAAGGCGCCCGAGGGCTTCCAGCCGAAGGATGCCGATGTCAGGAAGAAGGCCGATGAGAAGCGGGCCGAAAAGAAGGACGAGGCAAAGATGCCGGAATTCCCCAAGCTTGAGGTGAAGAACCTGAAGATTGACCAGCTGGTGCAGGTTGTGTACGCCGAGGACGGAAAGACCGTCTCCAAGATTCAGGCCATGCCGACGATGATGGGGGGCTTTCACCCGATGGCCAATGCGTTCCATTGCGGGCCTGACGGCAACCGCTTTGACCGCCAGAGCAAGGGCAACGGTAATGGTAACGGAAGCTCCCGCTTCTGGGGTAAAGATCCCGCGCACACGACCCCGCAGAGGGACAGGCGCTAGGCTACTCCTCTATGGTATCTATTGATGGGCTCGCTACGGCGAGCTCGTTTTGTTCCGGCTCCTCGTTTTCCAATGCGAGAATTGCGAGGTCGGAATTAATTTTGTAACGGGCGGCTTTTTCCTTGGTCGTTCCCGGCAGGTCAAGCGAGAGACCGGACTTAGCTTTGTCTGCATCCTGCTTTTTCAGAAGCTCTCTCGCGGCAAGCAGCAGCTCACAGGCCTGGGGCGCCCTGACGCGGAGCAGGCGGGCCACATCCGCTTCGGGGGCGGCGCAGAGGGCGGCGAGCGTCCCGTATTCCTTCATCAGAAGTTTATCCCTTTCCTTGCCGACATGCGGCAGCTTGACAAAGGGTGAGACCGTGTTCTCCTTCGTGCGCAGCTCCTGGTTCCGGCTTGTTGCGAATCGGTGGGTCTCATCGCGGACCCGCTGGAGCAGGCGCAGTGCATCGCTTCGTTTGGGAAGGCACACGGGTTTTGCTGCATGGGGCCGCCATATCTCTTCCTCGCGTTTGGCAAGGCCCGCTATGGGGATGTCCAGTCCCAGGGAGGAGATGACGGCATCGACGGCATTCACCTGCCCGATGCCGCCGTCTATCAGAATGAGGTCGGGCAGTGGTTTCTTCTCATTGACGAGCCTCGTATAGCGGCGGCTTGTCGCCTCTTTCATTGAAGCGAAGTCGTCTATGATTCCGTCCGTCGTTTTCAGGCGGAACTCGCGGTAGTTCTTTTTGTCCGGGTTACCGTTGTAGAAGCTGATGAGCGAGGCGACCGGGAACTTGCCTCCGATATGGGCAATGTCGAATCCCTCGATGCGGACGGGGAGGCTGGGTAGACCGAGGACTTTCTGGAGCTCCTCCATCGCGGGGAAGTCGCCCCGCTCCCTCATGCGGCGGATGATGTCTTCCTTCGCGTTCTGCCTCGCCATCTCAAGGGCGGCTACGTGCAGTTTCTCTGCTTCCATGCCCGGCCGCACGAGCGATATGTCTGCCTCTATTCCGTAGCTCTCGGAAATCCATTTTTTTATTATCTCCATACCGTCCCCGGTCATCACATAGATATGAGGGGGGATGCTCTCTTTCTCGGTGTAGTAGGCTCCCATGAACTCCGGCAGTATCTCCGTATCCTCGTTCAGGCTGACTGTCCTGTAGTTGTCCCTGCCGAGCAGTTTTCCCGTACGGATTTTCAGCACGGTGAAGCTGACTAGCTCCCCTTCCCGCCAGGAAGCTATGTAATCCCGGTCATCGCCGTCGAAGCCCTCGACGATGTTCTGGTTCTTCAGCACGGAGAGGGCCTTGAGGCCGTCGCGGATTCTCGCCGCCTTCTCGAAGTCCATCCGGGACGCGGCTTCCTTCATCTTTGTCTCAAGCCGCGCCAGCCCTTCTTCGGTACTGCCGTCTCCAACCAGAGCGGCTATCTCCTCAATGTATGCCCGGTAGTCCGCTTCCTCGACCTTCTTGCAGCAGGGAGCCAGACAGCGGCCGATGTGATAGTAGAGGCAGGGAGAGGTTTTCTCCCGAAAAGTCTTGCAATGCCTGAGGGGGTATATTTCGTAGAGCGTATCAATGAAGGTGTCCAGTGCACCTGCGTCCGGGAAGGGACCGAAGTACTGGGAACCGTCCTGCACGACGAGGCGGGTCTTGAAAAGGCGGGGATATTTATCGTTCGTTATCCGCATGACCGGATAGGACTTCCCGTCCTTCAGGTTTATGTTGTAGCGGGGGGTATATTTCTTTATCAGGTTGTTTTCGAGCAGAAATGCTTCATACTCATTGTTTGTTGTGATGTACTCGATGCTCCTCGCCCGTGAAACCAGGAGCCGGGTCTTGATGTCCTTGCCCGCATTGAAATACGATGAAAGGCGGCTCTTGAGGTTCTTTGCCTTGCCGACATAGAGGACTGTCCCCGATGTATTTTTCCACATGTAGACCCCGCTCAGCTCCGGGGCCTTGAGCGCAGTCTGGTGGAGTTCCTCGCGTATCTCGGCGGGTGAAAGCGAATTTTCCTGTGCTTCCGTCTGCATACTGAAAGTATAGCACGGACAGGGGAATTGGGCTAGATGGGGCGGAGCTCCCTGCCGGGCAGGGGCTTCCTTAGAAACCTGCCCGTCCCATGAAACTGCGCGCGAGGGTCAGGCGGTCAATGTACTCCAGGTCGCCGCCGACAGGAAGCCCGCTTGCGAGCCGGGTCAGCTTGCAGGGCGAGCCCTTGAGCAGACTCTGGATGTAGAGGGCGGTCGTGTCCCCTTCCACCGTCGGGTTGGTTGCGAGAATCACTTCCTGAATGCCGTCTTTTTCCACCCGCTCCAGAAGTTCCTTTATGCGGAGGCTGTCGGGGCTGATTCCTTCCAGCGGGGCGATGACTCCGCCGAGTACATGGAAGAGCCCCTTGTAGTCGTGGCAGCTTTCGATTATCGCGACATCCTGCGGCTGCTCCACGACGCATATCGTCGTGCGGTCGCGGGTCATGTCCTGACAGATGGGGCAGGGATCTGCCTCTGTCCACGCGCCGCATACCGAGCAGGGGCGTATCCGTTCCTGCAGCGTCTCAATCTGTTTCGCAAATCTCCGCATGAAGGCAGGGTCTGCCTTGAGCAGGAACGAAGCAATCCGCCCGGCAGATTTTTTGCCTATACCCGGCAGGCGTGAGAAGGATTCGGTTACTTCATCTATCGCATTCATGTTCAGACGTTCAGTCCCGGTATGTTCAGGCCGCTGACCAT
>CADBRC010000123.1 GCA_902796985.1 uncultured Spirochaetaceae bacterium | reverse complement strand
AGGCGTGGTGGGCCGGGGTCGAGTTCATGTAGAGCTTTGCCGGGGCCTTCGCGTCCGCGCTTGCGAGCAGCACCTGCTTGGTTCCGCAGGGCAGGTAGAGCGCATCATAGTGCTTCAGTTCATATCTGATGCCGTCAGCCTCGACGACACCAGTTCCACCTATATTAATAATCCCCAGCTCCCGCCGCTCCAGGAAGTAGTCTACGCCGAAATCCTTCATCGGATCAATGTTCCGGGCGAGGTCAATCTTCTCGCTCGTCGGCATTGCCCCCATCGTCACGATGCGGTCGATGTGTGAGTAGACTGCCGAAACGTCATTTGCCTTGAATATGTTCTGCACGAGGAACTCCTGCCTGAGTTCCTCCGTCGTCATCCTCTTGAAGGGCTCTTTGCCCGTTGAATAGCGTATATCCATTATATTACTCCTAATAAATTCAGTATACACCCGATTATGTCGTTTTACAAGCTTCGATTTCAGATTCTGTGCAGCGGAACTGCATCCCGATCGCGGTGACCGTACAGTTTCAAAAGGGCAAGTGGAGAATTCCTCAGATTTTCTGCTAACTATATTGCACAATATTGCGAAAAAGGACATAATTTTCCATTATGTTCAAACCGCAGCTTATTAATTCCTTGAAAGGCTACAATGGCAAGACTTTTGTGTCCGACCTTATTGCGGGCCTTATTGTTGGCATTGTCGCGCTTCCGCTGGCAATTGCGTTTGCCATCGCCTCCGGCGTAAACCCGGCGGCAGGGCTGTTCACCGCGATCATCGCAGGCTTCTGCATTTCTGCGTTCGGCGGTTCCACCGTCCAGATTGGCGGCCCCACGGGAGCATTTGCGGTCATCGTGTATGGCGTTGTCGCCCAGTTCGGTCTGTCCGGGCTTGCGACGGCAACGGTCATGGCCGGAATCCTGCTGATCCTGCTCGGCGCGTTTAAGATGGGCGGACTGGTGAAGTTTATTCCATATACTATCGTCACGGGTTTTACCGCCGGTATCGCGGTCACCATTGCGGCGGGGCAGATTGGGGACTTCTTCGGACTTTCACCGGATTTTTCCGTTCCCATGAACATCTTGGGCGAGGAATACACAAAGATGCCGGGTGATTTCCTGCCCAAAATCATCGTCTACATCAAGTCGGCTTCCACCATCAATGTCTATTCCTTTGTCATGGCGGCCGTCTGCCTGGTGTTCATTTTTACCTGGTCAAAATTCATCAAGAAGATCCCTGGAAGCTTTGTCGTCCTGATACTTGCGACCGTCACCGCGCTCCTGCTCGACAGCTTCTGCGGCCTCAAGACGGACACCATCGGAAGCTTTGCCGACGGCAGACTCCATTTTGAGATACCGTCCGCGCTCCCCAAGCCCCAGCTCCCGGACTTCTCGCTCGGCACGATCCGCCATCTCTTCCCCACGGCGGTGTCCATCGCGGTGCTTGCCGCAATCGAATCCCTGTTGAGCGCGGTCGTCGCCGACGGTATGACGGGCGCGAAACATGATTCAAACACCGAGCTCATAGGGCAGGGGATCGCGAACATCGTGACGCCGCTTTTCGGAGGAATCCCGGCTACCGGGGCGATCGCACGGACGGCGACAAACATCAAGAACGGCGGAAAGACGCCGGTCGCCGGAATCGTCCACGCCCTTACGCTGCTTCTGATTCTGCTGTTCTTCGGAAAATATGCCGCGTACATCCCGATGGCGGCCCTTTCTGCGGTGCTGATCAATGTCGCGTGGAACATGGCTGGCTTCCCCGCGATCCGCTCACTTATCAAGGGCCAGAAGTCGGATACGGCGGTCTTTGCCGTCACCTTCCTGATAACGGTATTTGTTGACCTGACGATGGCGATAGAGGTCGGGCTGGGACTGGCGGCGTTCTTCTTCATCAAGAAGATGATAGACCTGTCCGAAGTCCAGAACAAGCGGGAGGCGCTGACTTCCGGCCTGCATGCCGCGGACATGCCGGATGAAAAGCTTGATCTGCCCAAGGGCGCCATGGTCTACGAGATTGAAGGCCCGCTCTTCTTCGGCACGGTGCGCAAGTTCGAGGTCGCCGTGGAAAAGGCCGAACTGGACTACAAGGTGCTCATCCTGCGCATGCGGAACACCATCTACCTTGATGCGGGCGGCATCCGGGCGCT
>CADBRC010000122.1 GCA_902796985.1 uncultured Spirochaetaceae bacterium | reverse complement strand
GACACCTATACCGCCAGCTCCTTCGCGGGGGAGCTGATCGTCCGGGGCGAGGATTACGGCGCGGCGGACGACGGCTGGAGGGTGACGGTCTATTCCGAACTCTTCGGTCTGGCGAGCCTCTTCCGCTACAACGGCCTCCTCGGCTACAAGGAGATGATAAAGAAGGGCGGCAGCGTGCTGGGAAGCAAGGGCCTCGGCAACCTGACCAAGGAGGACACCGTCATGGTGGCGGACAGTCTCTTTGCCCGTGCCGTTCCCATGCTGTTTGCGACGCTGACCTACAGGGTCTCGCGGGGCGTCAACGATTCCCAGTACCTCCTCGTTCCGGTCTCCCTGACGCTGGCGAGGACGGACAACCTGAAGGTGGTCCTCAGCGTGGACCGGGACGGCCTGACCCCCGGCAGCTTCTACATGGATCCCCAGCTGTCGGTCTCCCGTGCGAGCATGACGGGCGGGGCTTCCTCTGAGGCAGGCTCGGGCCGGGCCTCCGGCAGTTCCGGGCAGAAGGGGGGCAGCACGGGCAAGAGCTCCGGCAGCTCCGGACAGAAGCAGGGGAGCTCGGGCAAGAAGAAGGCTCAGGAGTCGAAGGGCGGGGAAACGCGGGAAGACCGGGAACCCGAGGCCCGGCAGAATCAGGACCGGCAGGGCGGGGACATGGCTGCGGGAAACCCCTTCATGGAGACGATGCTCGGCAAGCAGAAGAAGCGGCGGGTCCTCCTCCTGACGATGGATACGGCCATCTACAGTCTGGCGGACTACAACGTCATGGATCTGGACCTGAATTCCATCAAGCTGAACTTTGAGTTTGCAAATAAAGAATACTTTTTCTACGGAGGCGGCCTGTCCTGGCGCTATGCGGGCAGGAACTCCGAGTCCTTTTACGGGGCGTTCGTCAATGCGGGCGCGAACGTCACCCTCTTCCGCAACTTCCGCCCCTACGTCCTCGTCGAGGCTTCCGCCAACACGGGCGCAGAGCTTGGCCTGGGCGCGGGCTGCGGTCTGGACGTGACGATCAAGCACCTGCTGCTGAACGTCAACTGGGCCTTCAACTGGAGCTATGACGCGGACCTCAAGACGGGCGACAAGAGCTCCACCTTCGCCACCGCCGGCTTTGGAATAGGTTTTACCTGGTAAGGTAAAACACCTTTACCTGGTAAGGCCCTTTGCCGGATAAGGCCCCCGTACCTGAGTGCGGTGCGGAGGCTTGAAGCGGGGGCCCCCGTTTACTTGGTGAAATTGACGAAGGAACTGTACTGGGCCATCCTCTGTTTGGTCTGTTTGTCCTTGTAATACTTGGTTTTATCCTTGCCCTTGTAGCTGTAGTTCCTGAAGTTCATCTCTTTTGCTATGTCCTGAAACACGCGCCGTGCGGTGTCCATTGCCTCGCCCTGATCGTAGCTGGCTGCCAGACAGCTGTAGAAAAAGCGGACGTCCCCGGTGAGCGGCGTGAATTCCAGCGTCAGCTTGACCAGTTTGGCCGACGGGTGTTCTTCGGCATATTTGTCCTCGATGTCGTAGACGAAGGTCCTGGTGTCCGCATAGCTGTCCGCGGACTGTTTCTGGGCGCATGCCGGACCTGCGGCAGCGAGCAGCAGGACAGTGAGCAGAAGCGGAATCTTTTTCATACGTAGCCTCCTGTGCTTCATTTTACCATATCGGAGAAAAGAATCAAGCCGTTTCTGCTCCCGGGGAAACAGCTAGCCATTCCCCCTGCTTTGTGATACAATGAGGCGAGGAGTTTTGACGATGAAGTTCACTTTTGACCGCGACGCAATGATCGGCGAGGTAGCAATCGCTCAGGAGATAATTTCAACCAAGAACGCGGGTTCCATACTTTCCAACGTATTCCTTTCGGCATCCGGCAACACGCTTACGATAAAGGCGACGGACGTGAAGGTCTCCTTCCTGGCCTCCGTGCCGGTGCAGGTGCTGGAGGAGGGATCCACCACCGTCTACTGCGACAAGTTCATGGGCATTCTGGCCGCGCTCCCGGCGGGCGAGGTCGAATTCGTCCAGCAGGCCGATGACGGGGGGCAGCCCCAGGGCGTGATCATCCGTCCGGTCGGCAAAAAGATAAAGTTCGAGATGCGGACGATGAGCGAGGAGAAGTTCCCCGAGGTCGCCGTTTCCGAGGACGCACCCTACTTTGAGGTCGGGGCCAAGGAAATAAAGGAGATGATTGCCCAGACGATTTTCGCCGTCTCCAGCGACGAGACCCGCTACTTCATGAACGGCGTGTACTTCGAAAAGAAGGGCGACCTTTTGAACATGGTGGCAACCGACGGAAGGCGCATGGGCTTCAGCTCCAAGGAAATCCTTGCAGGCGTTCCGGACTTCCCCGCTGCAATCATCCATCCCAAGGTGCTCGGAATCGTCCTGAAGCACTGCCCGGACGAGGGCAACATCAGCATGGCGATAGTCGATAAGATGGTCTTCTTCAAGTTCGCAAGCTACCGCTTCGGGGCAGCCCTCATAGACGGACAGTTCCCCGCATACGAGCGCGTCATCCCCGCAAGCCAGCCCAACAGCTTCACCGTCTCCAAGGACGAGCTCGTCTCGGCGATGAAGCGCGTCGCCCTGATGGTGGACAAGAAGGCGGGCCGCATCTACTTCAACATAGAGCCGGGCCTCCTCCGCATTACGAGCCGCCAGAGCGACCTGGGCAGCGCGGACGAAGAGATTGCTTCATCCTACGAGGGCGAGAACACCGTCATCGCAATGAACTACCGCTACATCGACGAACCGCTCCGCGTCATCGGCGCGGACAGGATAGCGTTCGAGTTCAGCGAGGAGATGAAGGCCGTCACCATGAGGCCCGAGCCCGCCTCCCACTACTTTCACATCATCATGCCGATGCAGAAGGAAGCCTAGGGGGAGGTCCCGTGACGAAGGGGAAAATCCGCCGTGCCTGCCGGAGGGGAGCCGTATGCCTCATGGCCCTCTGCATTGCGCTCTGCCTTTCCTCGTGCAACGGGACCGGCGCTTCCGGGGACATGGGCGGCGTGGTGTACGGAAAGCCCTCTCCCTCCACTGACCAGGGCTACACGGCGGATGACTTTGTCTCCGCGATGGGGTCCGGCAACACGGACATAATCCTGGTTTTCTTCAGGGAAGGCTCGGGCTCCGGTTCCGCGG
>CADBRC010000121.1 GCA_902796985.1 uncultured Spirochaetaceae bacterium | reverse complement strand
CTGTGCTGACCTTTGCACTAATCGACCGTATGAGGTGGGCGTGCCAGATTCGAACTGGCGAACTCTTGATCCACAGTCAAGCGCGTTAACCGCTCCGCCAACAGTCCGGGATTTTCCGGAAACTGCCGCGGCCTGTTTTTAGAGCTGTCCTTTTACTCCTTACTGCCTGATTCCCGCTCATGGATAAGTTTGCCGAGCATAGAGAACAGAATGTCAGGCTCTACCGGTTTGCTCAGGTGGGCGTTCAGTCCTGCCTGCAGGCTCTGCTTTACGTCTTCCTCAAAGGCATTCGCCGTGAGGGCGATGATGGGTATGCGATCAGCATCGGCACGGCCGGATGAGCGTATGCATTTGGTCGCTTCAAGCCCGTCCATCTCCGGCATCCTCATGTCCATCAGTATGGCATCGTAGTAGCCTTCGGGATGCTCCGTGAACATCTGCACGGCGACCTTTCCGTTGTTGGCTACGTCTGCCTCGATATTGCGCCGCCTCAGCATCATGACGACAATCTCTGCGTTTATCTCCATGTCTTCTGCAAGGAGTACGTGCCGTCCCTTCAGGTCCGCAAGTTTTTCCGTCTGCCTGTCTCTGGATTTTGCCGTGTCAGCGGGTGGTACGATGCCGCCGTTGTGTCCTCCGCTACCCGATTCGGCAAGCGTGAGGGTCACCGTGAACGTCGTGCCTTCGCCTTTTTTGCTCTTCACGTCAATCTGTCCGTTCATGTGGGTGACGATGCTCTTCGTAATGGCCATCCCCAGTCCGGTGCTGCCGTATTTGGTGGTCGTGGTCAAATCTTCCTTGCTGAATGCGTCGAAGATGTGCGGCAGGAATTCCTCGCTGATCCCTATACCGGTATCAGACGCGGTAAAGACGAGGGTTACCTGCCCGTTGAAGCGGGACTTCTCTTCGACCGTGAGGCGTATGGAGCCGCCTTTTGGCGTGAACTTGACGGAGTTGCCGAGTATGTTGATCAGCACCTGCTTGAGCTTTACCGCATCTCCCCGGTACCAGCTGTCCACATCGCCCTTCGTGGTATACTCGTAATGAAGCCCTTTTTCCCTGCACTGGCTTCCGATGATGTTGCTGATGTAAATCATGCAGTCGGAAAGGGAGAAATCCTCGTTCTTTATTTCCAGACTGCCGGATTCGATTCTGGTCATGTCCAGAATGTCGTTTATGATGTCCAGCAGATGATGCGCCGAAGATTGAATTTTGACGAGATGCACTTTTACCGCATCGGAGGCGGACGGCTCTTCCAGCGCGATGCTGTTGAGGCCGATTATGGCGTTCATGGGGGTGCGGATCTCATGACTCATGTTTGAAAGGAACGCGGTCTTGGCCTTGCTTGCCTTCTGCGCAACGGCGAGCGCCGCCCTCAGAGCCTTCCGTCCTTCCTTGAGTTCCTGCAGCTGGATCCTCTCCCGCCCTAAGGCTTTTTCCAGTTCGTCCCGGTATACTTCCTTCTCGTCTTCTACGACGAAACTATGGATGAGGCATGTGCCTATCATGTAGCCCATGGCATAAAAAGGATACTGGGGGTATGCAAGCTGCAGGGCGATGAAGGCGACCATCGTTATGCCGAACAGTCCGATGGCAAGGTAGTGCCTCCGGGTTGCATCCTTTGAGACGTAGGCGACATACAGGATGTGGAGCGAAATCAGGAGGAAGAGCAGGATCTGAAGGGCAAACGAGGCATGGCGTGCCAGTCCTGCCTGATAGACTCCGTCTTCGTCGAACCAGAAGAGGACCGGTAGGAAGATGTTCACTCCGATTGCTGTAAGCTCCAGTGCGAAGAAGATGTTTCCGGAAAAATGCACCAGGCTTCCGAAATGGTTGGAGGTGTTCAGGTATGCGACGACATACCTGGTCCAGAACAGGAGGGCTACGGCCATGGAAAAAAAGTAAAGCGACGTGTCCACGAACTGGATGCCGGTCATCTTGCAGGCATCGAAGATACCCCACAGCGCGTCGGTCAGGTAAAAGAACAGGATGCCGAACAAAAATGTCCGGTAGAGTTTCTGCGACGACTGCAGGCTCCTCTTGGCCGGGAGCTGGCCTGAATAATAGAAGAAAAAATCCCTGTTCGTTATGAACAGCACTATGGCCGCAAGAATTCCAACGATTGAATACATTAGTCCTGCCTCAACTGATTTAAGAATTCATTTATCGCCTGCACGACCGCCTTCGGCCTGTCAGTTTGCGGGGTATGCCCGCAGCCTTCGACGGACAGCATCTTTTTGTATGGCGCGGATACGACCGCATAGTACTGTTCGACCAGACTCCGGGGTGTTACCCAGTCATACTCGCCGGAGATGAAGAGTACGGGTACTTGGTAGTTCGTCCCGAAGTCATAGATGCGGGAGCTGAGCAGCTGGTCAAGAAGCTTGTGGTTGAGGGCATACAGCTTCTCCGGGCTTGAGGCCATGCCGAACATCCAGCGGGCATCGGTCAGGTTGAAGTAGGGGGACAGGGCCCCGCACAGCATGGACTTCTCCAGTACCGGGGGCTTGTGGTAGCGTTCGGTGTAATTTCTGAGCGCAATCAGTTTGAAGAAGTCCGGGTCAGCAGCGAATGCTTCGCATGCTTCCCGCATTTCCGCCGTGTCGTCTCCCTTCGTCGCCGCTTTGTAGAGCGCGTCCTCGCAGGAGAGGATGTCCCCTTCGCGGAGGAGCGTGCACTGGCCTATGGAGATGTAGGCGGCCACTTTTTCCGGCTGCGACATGACGTAGCCCGTGCCGAGGAAAGTTCCGTAGGAGTGTCCTTCTATAATCACCTTTTCCGTGTGGAATTTCTCGCGGGCGTAGTCGACCAGCGCATCCACGTCTGCCAGTGCCTGTTCGAATGTCGCGGTCGCGTTGTCCGGGTCGGCCTTCCTGTTGCGGAAATATGTCCTTCCGCAGCCCCGCTGGTCCCAGGTGATGTAGGTTGCCCTGTCCAGAAGGGAATCCATGAACGCATAGCCGGTGCAGGCATCGGGGCTGCCCGGTCCTCCGTGCAGGTGGATGACGACGGGGTTGAACCTGTTCTTGCCCCGGATCCTGATGAACTGCTCCTGTCCGCAGAGGCTGACGTAGCCTTCCTCAGAGATGCCCTTGTCCTGATTGACCTGGCCTTTCACGAAAATCACGTTCCGTATCAGGAAAAAGGCCGCCAGCACGACGGCAGTCAGGCACAGGAGAACCGCGCCCGTCCGGCTGGCAAGAGCGAGGAGTTTTCTGCCGGGACTTCCCCTTCTGTCCTTCTGCCCGCCCAGGGCTTCTTTCCTGTGGCACAGGTGAATGCCGATGTGTCCGATTCCGAGGACAATCACGGCGGCGAGCAGGAGTCCGTTCCTTCCGTAGATGCCGAGGAAGAAAAAGGCGATGACGGGGAGCGTCGCCCCCGCGACCGGGATGCCGAGCAGTCCGGAGTAGAAGTCCTTCATGGTCTTCCTGCTCCTGAAGTAGCGGATCCAGAATACTTCGTAGAGGATCATGAACAGGAAGGAGACAATCAGGAAAAGGATATCGGGAAAAAAGCTGTCCGTGCCGGAGCGGATGTTGAAATCCGAGAAAATCAGCACGAGCGCGCAGACAGTGCATTCGCCTGCGCGTTCAAGCATGCTGAGGATGCGGTTTTCGCGCGGGGCGAACTCGTCATAGCCTTCGGGCTTGTTCCTCGCCCAGATGCCGTTCGGGATGAACAGCATTGCAAGGTATATGAGCCCGACATACGAAAAACCGAAGTGTATCATATAAAACAGTCTCCTTCCTATTTCCCGACGCAGAAATTGCTGAAGATGCTTTCAAGCACGTCGTCGCTCGTTACCTCTCCGGTAATTTCGCCCAGAGAGGCGAGCGCGTCCTCCAGATCCTGCACCACGGCATCCAGCCCGAGCTCGCCTGTCCCGGCGGTGCTGACCGCATGCGAAATCCTCTCGGCGGCGGCGGCACAGGCTGCCCGCTGGCGTTCCGATCCGAGTGCGGCTTCGGGGCTGCCTGAGCTATGCCCGTCTGTACTGCCTCCTGTGAGCAGCCCCTTCGCGCCCGCTATCAGCGTGCCCATGCCCAGCCCGGTCTTTGCGGAAACGCTGACCGCCAGCTTCCAGTTCCCGCCGGCAGTCCCCCCGGACGGAACCGGAAGGGAGTTTTCCTTGTCGCACTTGTTCCAGACAAGAACGGCGGGGGGAAGGGTGGGGGAGGACAGGAATTTTCTGTCGTCGTCGTCCAGCCCTATGGTCGAATCCACGAGGTAGAGCAGGATGTCCGCCTCTCCCGCCAGTGTCCGGGACCGCAAGACTCCCTCTCCTTCCACGGGGTCATCGGTTTCCCTGAGACCCGCCGTGTCGAACAGGCGGACGGGTATGCCGTCCAGCGAGGCGAGGTTTTCCAGATAGTCCCGGGTCGTACCCTCCACGTCGCTGACGATGGACCGGTCTTCTTTGAGCAGGGCGTTGAACAGGCTGGATTTGCCCGCATTGGTCCGCCCTGCAAGGACGACCCTTGCCCCCTCCTGGTACAGCCTCTCGCTCCTCCAGCCGGAAAGCAGCCCCTCCAGCTCGCCGAGGATGCCCCGCAGGGCTTCAAGGTCAAAGCTGTCTGCGATGGTTTCCTCGTCCTCCGGATACTCGACTGCTACCTCTATGGAAGCGAGCAGGCGGGTCAGATCCTGCTTTATCAAGTCTATCTTGCGGTACAGGTTTCCGGCCAGCCTACCCGCTGCCTTGCCCCGGGAGATGTTGGTCTTGCTGTCTATGATCTCCTTCACGGCCTCGGCCCGGGTCAGGTCGGCTTTTCCGTTGATGTAGGCACGGAAGGTGAACTCCCCCCTCAGGGCCTGACGGAAGCCCGAGCGCAAAAGGAGTGCCTGCACGGACTTGACGACGGAAATGCCGCCGTGGCAGAAGATTTCTACCATCTCCTCGCCGGTGAACGAGGCGGGTTCCCTGTATACCCCCAGCATCACTTCGTCAATCCGGCTTTCAATCTTTCCGTCAGCCCCCCGTTCGACAATCCAGCCGTAGACGAGGCTGTTGCCCTCCGCCTTTAGGAGGGCTGCAGGACGGGAAAAAATTCTGGCGGCGAGCTCGATGCTCCCCCGGCCCGACGTGCGGACAATCCCGATTGCGGCGGGCGAGAGGGCTGTTGCGATTGCGGCAATCGGCTCCTGCGGGCAGTATCCTGCGCTGGTCATACGCGTACCCTATCCCCGTGCCTTCATCCGCTCAATCCTTTCACGGATGGAGGCGGGCATCTCCACTTTGGGCGCGTCGGGGTGCAGGAGCCAGGTCGCGGCGTAGTGGGTTTCTGAAATGCGGAACATCGGCGGTTCCTGCTCGAAGTCTATCTGCATGGCGTACTTGTTGCGGGGGGCAAAGGCATCACCCGGGGGGGGATTCAGCATGTTCGGCGGAGTGCCGGGAATCGCGTCCAGACTGCCCGTCGTGTCCAGGTCCGGCATGGAGGACAGAAGCGCCCAGGTGTAGGGGTGGGCGGGCGAGTAGAAGATGTCGTCGGCGGTTCCCGTTTCGACGATTTTGCCCGCGTACATTACGGCGATGCGGTCGGCGACGTTCGCGACCACGCCCAGGTCATGCGTGATGAATATGACCGACATGTCGTTGGCTTTTTTCAGGGAGTTTATCAGTTCCAGAATCTGCGCCTGTATCGTCACGTCGAGCGCTGTCGTGGGCTCGTCGCAGATAAGCAGTTCGGGATGGGAGGCAATCGCAATTGCAATGACGATCCGCTGCCGCATGCCGCCGGAGAACTCGAAGGGATACTGGTCGAACCGCTTCTCCGCGTCCTGTATGCCGACGTCCTGCATTATCTGCAGGGCACGGCTGCGGGCCTCCGCCTTGGAAAGCCGCTCCCTGCCGTTCAGCAGCATCGCCTCGGTCAGCTGCGGGCCTATCTTCATAATCGGATCGAGCGAGGACATGGGGTCCTGAAAGACCATGGAGATGCGGCTTCCCCGGATGCGGGCGCGCTCAAAGTCCTTCTCGGTGTATGTCAGCAGGTCTTCCCCCCGGTACAGGATCTGGCCTCCTTCAATGACGGCGTTGGGGGCCTCTATTCCCAGGAGGGCGCGGGCAGAGACAGACTTCCCGGACCCGGACTCGCCGACGATGGCGAGGGTCTCCCCCTTTTTGAGGTCAAAGGAGATGTCCCGGACTGCCCGTACCATCCCCTTGTTCGTGCGGAACGAAATGACGAGGTTTTTGACCTCAACGATGTTTCCGGCGTTTTCCCCCGCTGCTTTCTCTTCCATAACCCTCTATATTAGCACATATCTGCCGTCTCTGCCAGCCCCTTGCCCCCG
>CADBRC010000120.1 GCA_902796985.1 uncultured Spirochaetaceae bacterium | reverse complement strand
CTACGGACTTGACTCTCAGTATCCTATAACTGACGCGCAGGACGGCCTTAACAAGCTCTGCGACACCATAGTGGACGTGGTTCCTGACTCCCAGATGCAGCAGAATGTCTGGGCCAAAGCATGGCTCGGCTCCATCTTCCACATAGGCGGAGGTTTGAATGCGGGGATTTCTTTCATGAATATTTCCCCCCTGCTTGATGCTGCGGACAGTTTGGGCATAAATACCAGCGGCTTCCCGAGCTCTCTTCCCTTCCCGACTGTAACCGCTGACATCAGGGCGAGCCTGCCTTTCTTCCCTCTGGACATAGGTGCAGCTTTCTCCCTTTTGGATACGAGGAAAATTTCTGGAATTTCCAGTAGCCTGAATGATTTTGCCTTGGAATTTTATAATTTCGGATTTGATGTCCGCTATCCGCTGATAAAGAAAGGGCCTTTGAACTCAATTCTTTCCCTCGGGGCAGGCTTCTACTATTCCAAAGGCGGGATTTCCATAAAGGATGACGATGCGTCCGCTTCCTTAGACTATAAGGCCGCGACTTTCAAGCTGGATGCACAGTACTCTCTTAAGCTTGCCGTTCTTGTTCCCTTCGTCGGTGCAAGGGTTGCGTTAACGCAGGCGAATGCAGATTGGGAGATTGACATTGACTGGAAGTCCGTCTATAAGGACGAGTCAAGCTATGTCGCCATGGCCCAGGACTGGGGAATTCTGCCGACCAAATTTTCCGGCGGTTCCAGCTGCAAGTTCACCCAGAGCATCCGGCCCCAGATTTACGGCGGAATCGGACTGGATGTTCTTTGTTTTGACATCACGGCAAGCGGTTGTTTTGACTTCAACACGAAGATTCCTTCTGCTGCGTTCAGTCTGAGGCTCTCTTTCTAATATCTGACTTTTTTACCTGAAAGGACGGGTGCGAGCCTTGCCTCGCGGCCGTCCTTATGCTATACTGAACTAACTGTGGACAATGAGAAGATAAAGAATATGCTCCTGGATATTCAGGAGTCCAAGCTTGAGTTTACCGTCGTGCAATCCGGCAAGGAAAGCAAAAGGGTAAACGGTCTCTACAAGCCCGATACTCGGGAGATAGTCCTTCATAACAAGAATTTTAAGACCGATAACCAGCTGGTGTATACGGCTGTCCACGAGTACACCCACCACCTGATAAATGAGGAGCAGATTGAGGCGAACGGGGGCAGGGAGCCTCCGCACGGGGCGAGGGTGCACACCCGCTCTTTCTGGGCCAGGTTCAATGTCCTCCTCGAGATTGCCGAACAGAAAGGCTATTACAGCATAAGCATTTCCGATTCTCCTGAGCTGGAAGCTCTTACTAAGGAAATCCGTGAGAAGTACATAGCCCAGAACGGTCATCTTATGATAGAATTTGGCAGGGCACTCGTCAAGGCTCAGGAGTTGTGTGAGCAGGCGAACATCCGCTACGAAGACTATATTGACCGTGTCCTGCAGCTTCCCAGAAACACCGCCAAGTCCATGCAGCGCGTCAGCACCCTTCCGGACGCTGATGCGGACATGGGCTTTGAAAATATGAAGATTGTCGCCGGAACTCATAAAGCCGATGACCGTGCCAAAGTGACGGCAGCAATCAAGTCGGGGAAAAGCCCTGACTCCGTTATTGCGATGATGAGGCAGAAGTCCAAGGAGATTGATCCCAAGGAGAAGCTCGAGAAAGAGCGGGCCCGCCTTACGAGGACAATCAGTGAGCTTACTGCCCGGCTTGAATATGTGGAGGAAAGTCTTGCGAGCTTGTAAATACCTGTCTGTTTGTGTCCTGTCTGTTCTGCTTGTTCCGCTTGCTTTTGCGGATGACGGCTTGTGGGATTTGTCTATGCCGACCATAGAGTCACCGTCTCTGGGAACGGGCTTTTACACTCCGTCCGGCAGTCCCAGTCCCTTTATGTCCGGGCGGGGGGCGGACAGTTCCTCGTCAGGAAGCGGAAAATCGGCCGGCTCATCTTCACTTTCGTCCAGTCAGTCAAAGAGTTCCGCTGGCGGGGAGAAATCCTCCGCACAGTCCCGTTCCCGGGCGATGACAGGCAGTGTGTCCGCCCGTGACTTGGAGACGATGGACTCGCTTGGACTTCTTGGCGGACTTTCCGGCATCCTTTCGGAGGGCTACGGCTCTTCCCTGTACTCCCGCGTCAACTCTGCGTCGTCAGCTGTTGACAGGACGGAGGAGACGAACCGCCTTCTGAACCGCGTCCTTGAGAAAATGGAGGAAATAAAGGTAAACGGCGAGAGTTCCCGTACGGAGTCCTCCGCACTTTTGGTCTCGGATACACAGGAAACCCCTGCTGACAGCCCTGTTTCCTCCGCTTCCGGATCGGAAATTCCCGGTACTACCGTAAAAAACAAATCCCGGCTGCTGAGATTCGCCGTTAACGGCTACAACATCCTCCGTACCTGCCGGACGGTTTACATCTCGGACGTGCAGGATGACGGGACATTCCTTGTGACGGGAGACAGGCGGTATATGAGTGACGGCAAGACACGGAGTGAGACCTTTCATATCCTGTTCAAGACCAAGCCCGACTCTACGTCTGTTTGTGAGTATGATGCCGCCACTGCAGTGACTCAGGACAGCTACAATCCCAATTCGTTTGTTTATCAGCTCTCCAAGCGGCGCAACATGATGGCTTCCCGCACGGGCAACCTTGTCTCCATGAGGACAGAGGATCCCTCCTGGCGGCTGGAACTTTTGATAGACTTGGGCGAGTAAGGGCGCACGTGGAAGACAGACTTTCTGAAGGGCTGGAACGGCTGGGGCTTCCTGTCTCGGGAAAGCAGCTTGACAAGCTCCGTCAGTATGCCCGCATGGTCCTGGAATTCAATAAGGGCTACAACCTGATGAAGGCCAGGGACGAGGATGAGATGGCTGTGAGCCACCTGCTTGACAGCCTTGCTCCGCTTGAGCACATACGGAAGCTGGCGGCAGGCACGTCTTCTGCCAGTCCCTCCCTTGCGGACATAGGCAGCGGAGGAGGCTGTCCGGGCATTCCCCTCGCAATTCTGATGGAAGGTCACAGCTTCACGCTCGTGGAGCGGATGGAGAAACGTTCTTCCTTCCTGAACAGTGTCTGCACTGCCCTTTCCCTGCAAAACGTCAGCATACTGACGCTTCAGGCGGAGAAAGTTGCACCTGAAAGTTTTGACATTGCCCTGTTCCGTGCGTTCCACCCCTTTGACCTTAAGACTACTAAAACCCTGCTCTCGCTCGTCAAAAAAGGCGGTTATCTTGCCGCCTACAAGGCTCGGGCTGAGAAGATTGCTTCCGAGATGGAGGCCGTGAGGAAGCTCGTTCCTTCCTACGAGAAAATATGTCTGACTGTTCCTTTTCTGGAGGACCACGAGCGCAATCTGGTCGTCATTAAGAAGGCTTAAAAGGGCTGTTTGAATTTCCGGGATCTGCCGAAAATTTTTGTAAGCAAAAAAGGTGTGTAGTGTATGCCCAAGAAAAAGAAACAACAGGTCAATCAGCTGGAAACCGTAGGAGAGGATGACGTGCTCAATTTATCTACCATCAACGAGTCATTCAATATGGATGCCCTTGACAACTGGACCACTACGGTTGGCCTGGTGCAGTCCATACTGAAGTTTGTGGAGAATGAGATACCGTCTTGCTCCGCACACCTCTTCTTCCATTCCGCCGATTTCCACGAATACCGGGAGATTGACCGGGAGGGCATAACTTCATTCTCGGATGATTCCATCTTCATCGGCTGTCTGTCCATGGTGACTGAGATTATCTCCGTGGACAAGATGTTCTCCGACTTCCAGATTGATGACCCCATGATAAGCGAGGTTATGAAGGTCCTCTATAATGGCCGCTACCTTGTTCCGATAGTCCACGGCTTTGACATGATAGCCTTCC
Organism: uncultured Spirochaetaceae bacterium; assembly: GCA_902796985.1. Taxonomy (GTDB): domain Bacteria; phylum Spirochaetota; class Spirochaetia; order Treponematales; family Treponemataceae; genus Treponema_D. The sequence goes on along the minus strand of CADBRC010000120.1, from coordinate 4,613 downwards.
TGCTGATATGCGCCAGAGACCCGTCAGAGGAAGAGATACTGAGTGACGAGAACAAGGACCTGCTCAACCGTCTGTCTGCAAAGATACAGATAAACCTCTATGCGGCTTCTGTTGCTACGAGGGGGCAGAAGGAGCTTCTCCGGGTCGCTGAGTATCCTTTTGTCCTTCAGAAGCACGAGGATTTGAACGCGGTCAACACGAGTCTGTTCAATGACCTCAAGAAAGAAATTTCATTCAACAAGGGAGTGGCCTACCGCTATATCGATGCGGCGCACAGCCTGTCGCCGTTCGCCTACTACAAGATTGACGAAGACAAGGTTCCCAACCTGCGCGTGGGGGAGGGGATTTCCGGCCAGGTCTTCCAGAGCTGGAAGCCTATTTTCGTCCCGGACAGGAAGGGGCATCCCGCTTATTCCATAATGAAAGAGGAGTCTTTTCTGGATGATTCCATCATCAGCGTTCCCTTTGGTACCAATCAGGAACGGCTGGGGGTTATAACGATATCACGGCGCAAGAGCAGCAACAAGGAGTCTTTCAGTCTGGAGCACCAGTACATGATGCAGATTGTCTCTTCGTTTTTCGCCATCGAGACGATAAACCGCAAGCTCTACCAGCAGCTGGAGAACAATGAAATGCGCTTTGTCAAGGGACTGACTCATACCCTTGAGGAGAAGGATAAGTACACGCAGGGGCATTCAGACAGGGTCGCCAAGTACAGCGTTGCAATCGGCAAGCGGATGGGCTACGATCCCACCCGGCTCAAGCTCCTGAATTACGGTGCCCAGCTCCATGACATCGGCAAAATAGGTATCTCTGATGACATCATAAACAAGCCGGACAAGCTGTCCGAAGAGGAGTTCAAGGCCATCAAAAATCATACTGATTTGGGTTACAACATCCTCTCGGCAAATCCCTACTTTGAGAAGGTAAAGGAGTTCGTCCTGTACCACCATGAAACTCTGGACGGTAAGGGCTATCACCACGTTTCGGCTGACAAGATTCCCGAGGAGGCAATGGTTATAAGCTGCGCCGACATCTATGATGCGCTGACTTCCGACCGTTCCTACCGCAAGGCCCTTGAGCGCAAGCAGGCCCTTCAGATTCTCGCGACGAATATAGGCACCCACTTCACGCAGGAAATCTATGATGCCTTCGTCCAGTATCTGAATGATGATGCTCCGACCGAAGCGTAGCTTCAGTTTATGCGGCCTCAAGTCCCTCTCGGGACGTGGGGTACGCGGCTTTTTTTCCTAGTCTGAATAGTTTTTTATGAATTCCTCGAAGAGTTCGCTGCCTTGGTTAAGGGGCAGGAAAAGCTTGATCAGGGCGTAGTTGTCCTGGAAGCGCTGGAAGTCCTCGGAGTAATAGGCGGCCTCTACGATTGATTCTAATGCCACGAGGGTATTCGGGTTCACGTCGTTCCGTACCATCACTGCGCAGAATGCAGAACCGAGAATGTCCAGGGGAAAACCTTCCTCCCTGATGGTGGGGACATTCCGGAAAAGGGGAGTCTGGCTGTGGCCTTCGGTCAGTATGACGAGAGGCTGGATATTGGGATTCGAGATGGCCTCAAACTGGGTTATGACACCGAGGTCGGCGACACCTGAGATGACGGCGTCCATTTCGCTTGTTCCGCCGTTTGTTTCCAGTATCCGGCACTTGGATGAGGTGGCGAGTTTTTGCAGGAGGTTCTCGGCAATTTTGTGCCCCAGAGTCCCGTTTCCAGCCGTGACGATGTTTATTTCGTGCTCCTGTGAATGCTTCAAAAAATCCTTGAAGTTTCCGAAATGGTTTTTCCTGGTGACGAGCATAAAGGGATCCTCGTTCAGTCCGGCAACCATCACAAGCTTCTTATATCCCTCGGTTTTGCCGGAGAGGGTCGCCGTTATCGTCGCTGCGGTGGACGCGAGAATCGTATACCCGTCGGCTTTCTCAGCCAGTACATATTCTATTCCGGCAACCCCGCCGTCTCCCGGTATGTTAAGCACTTCGACGTTTATGCCGTTTACTTTCATGTTGTCAGCGAGCCGTCTGAACATGATGTCGGTCTTGCCTCCCTTCTCAAATGGGATGACTAGCCGTATGGGGCGGCCCGGGGCCGGGAAAAAAACATCCTTCCTTTTCCTGTCCTGGATGACGGAAACAGTCGTCACAATGAACACCAGCAAAGTCAGGACTGCTGTGATGATCTTGAGTCGGGCTTCCTTGCTGCCTTTTATGATTCTTTCGAGAAGCATATAGTTTAGTATAACATAGGGCGGGGATTTTTCAATCAAAATCTCCCTTCCGGGGACCGAAATACGGGGTTAATACCGTGAGTGGACGAGAATCCTCTTGTGGGTGGCGTTCTTTATCAGTTTGAAGAGTATGTGCTTGATGCAGAGTATGAGGAGCATCCATAATATATAGAAGAAAGCGCACATTGGCAGAAAGAACACACTGGAGAAGGGCATGAATCCGCCGGTCAGCTTGAGGTAGATAATGAGCATGACAATGGGGATCAGAAACATCTCAAGGAGCCAGATAATCTTTCCCTGTTTGGTCAGAAGGTAGTCCAGGACCATCTTCTTGCCGTCCACGGAGAAGTAACCGGTCACGAGCATGCCGATGCTGCTGACGGGCTTGAGTGTGAACATGCTCGGAAAGAATATCCCCGTGTAGAGCTTGCCGTCAGCAATCTTCTTGAGGTTGCTGACCACTGACGCGGGGTTTTGGGGGAAAATTTCGTACTCTTCATGCTCGAAGGGAAAGAAGGTCATGCGGCCTCTTCCTTCTTTTTGAACACGAAGAGCTTGCTGATGACGTAATTCAGCACGATGATGACGAACTGGGCGAAGAGCTTGACGGCGAGGTCCCAGATTTCCCTGCTGAGTGTCAGGACGGAAGCTATGCGGTCTCCGAGCCAGGTGATAAGGACGAAAATTATTGCCTCTTCAACGAGTAACGTGAAAATCCTGCCGCCGAAGAAAGATGTCATCTCTTTGAGGAGTGCTGCCGTCGTGTCCGCATGGGAGCGGAAAACCCAGGTCTTGTTGGTGAAATATTGGAAAAGGACGCAGAGCACCCAGCAGACTGCGGTCGCCACAAGCTCCTGCATCCCCAGCTTGGTGTGGGTGATGAAGAACAGCAGCATGTTCAGGAAGAAAGCCAGCCCTCCGAAGAAGAGGTAGAGCAGGACTTCCCGGTGCTTGTCAAAGAAGGGCTGGAAAATCCTCAGGATGGGCAGGCCCATCAGCTTGTCGAATAAGTCTTTCTTGTGTTCCGTCTTTGTCGTGCCTTGCATTATTCCTCTATTATAGTTGAATTCGCTTATAAAAGTCTATATAATGGGCGGCATGGACACTTTGGACATACTCAGGCAGCTTGCCATAATCATCATATTCGCGAAGCTCTTCGGTCTTGTCGCCCGGAAGCTCCATGCTCCCCAGGTCGCGGGGGAGATTATCGCCGGCCTTTGCATAGGACCCAGCCTGCTTGGATGGGTGCAAAGTTCTTCCTTCCTCTCCAGCATGTCGGAAATCGGCGTCATCATGCTGATGTTCAATGCGGGCCTGGGGACGAACATCAAGGATCTCAAGAAGTCCGGGGTCAAGGCAACCCTCATCGCCTGTGCCGGGGTTGCGCTTCCCCTCGTCGCGGGAACCTTCCTCTTCATGCTCTTCTACGGATTTGACCAGCCCGGCACGGAGGAATTCTACCGGGCCCTGTACATCGGCACGATTCTGACCGCCACCTCCGTCAGCATAACCGTCCAGACCCTCAAGGAGCTGGGCAAGCTGCAGAACTTCATCGGGACGACGGTGATGAGCGCGGCCATCATCGACGACGTTATTGGAATCATCGTCGTTACGCTCGTCATTGGTTTCAAGGATCCCTCCGCCGGGGTCAGCAAGGTAATCGTGCAGACCCTGCTCTTCTTTGCCTTCGCCCTCGTGTTCGGCGTCGCCTTTCATAAGGTCTTCAAGCTCTTTGAACGGCGCTATGTCCATACGCGGAGGATCCCCATCGTCGGCCTTGCCCTCGCATTCAGCCTGTCCTACATTGCCCAGCGTTTTTTCAGTGTCGCGGACATCACCGGTGCCTACATTGCCGGGGTTATCCTCTGTTCGACCAAGGACTCCGGCTACATCGCCCGCAAGATGGACATAAACTCCTACATGCTCTTCGGGCCGATTTTCTTTGCCTCCATCGGACTTCAGACGAACATCAGGACTGTGGACTCGTCCGTCATCCTCTTCTCGCTCGCCTTTGTATTCGTCGGCATGCTGTCTAAGGTAGTCGGCTGCGGAGGCATCTCGCGTCTTCTCGGCTTCAACGCGCTGGACAGCCTCAAAATCGGCTGCGGCATGATGACCCGCGGCGAGGTTGCCCTCATCGTCGCACAGCGGGGGCTTGCGGCGGGTCTTTTGGAGCATTCCTTCTTTACGGCGGTCATTCTGCTGATTATCGTCAGCTCCGTCATGACCCCGGTCATACTCAAGGCAGTCTACTCCCGGGATGAGGGTGGGCCGGCCGAGGCAGGACAGGCCCTGTAGTTTGCACCCGCTCGGGTGAGCTGACATCCGCTCGGGCGAGCCGGCACCCGCTCGGGTGGGCTGACCTCCGCTCGGGTG
>CADBRC010000119.1 GCA_902796985.1 uncultured Spirochaetaceae bacterium | reverse complement strand
TGGACGGCGAACTTGTCGCAGATCTCGCAGAGGCTTCCCGTCACGTCGTACACGTGGTCTTTCGGGGCGTTCTCCTTGCCGCTGACGGTGAGCTCGTGGTAGGCCCCGTACATGCCGGGCCGCATCAGGTCTGCCATGCAGGCGTCCGTACCGATGTAGTCGCGCCAGATGTGCTTCTCGTGTATCGCCGTCGTGACGAGCCAGCCGTAGGGGCCGGTAATCGGGCGGCCGCACTCCCAGCATATCGCGAGCGGATCCAGCCCCGCCGGAACGATGATCTTGTCGTAGAGCTTCCGTATCTCGCGGGAGACATATTCCAGATCGACCTTCTGCTGGCCCGGCTTGTAGGGAATGCCGAGGCCGCCGCCCAGGTCCACGAACTCGATTCGCACGCCGGTCTTTTCCTTGACCTCGGCTGCCAGCTCAAAGACAATGCGGGCGGTGTCCGCGAAGAAGTCCGGGTTCAGCTCGTTGGAGGCGACCATCGTGTGCAGGCCGAAGCGTTTGACCCCCTCCGCCTTGCATCTTGCGTATGCCTCTATCATCTGGTCGCGGGTCAGCCCGTACTTGGCCTCCTCGGGCTTGCCGATTATCGCGTTGCCGCCTGCCTTGAGGGGACCGGGGTTGTAGCGGAAGCAGATCGTGTCGGGCAGCTTGCCGCCGAGGGCCTCCTTGAGGAAGTCAATGTGGGTGATGTCGTCCAGGTTGATGATGTCACCCCGCTCGTAGGCGTAGCGGTATTCCGCCGCCGGGGTGTCGTTGCTCGTGAACATCACGTAGTCGCCCGTTATGCCGGACTTGTCGCAGAGCATCAGCTCGGGCAGACTGGAGCAGTCCCCGCCGCAGCCCTCGCTCTTCAAAATCTTCAATATATAGGGGTTGGGCAGGGCCTTGACTGCGAAGTACTCCCGGAATGAGGGGAAATTGCTGAAGGCCTTGGTAAACTGCCGCATGTTCTCGCGGATGCCCTTCTCGTCGTAGAGGTAGAAGGGGGTTGGGAACTTCTTGACGAGGGCCTTGAGCTCCTCGTGGGAAAGGGGAAAGTCTTTGCTCATAGTGAGTGGAGTATAGCATATTTTCTGTCGAATGGTAAGACGTTGGATTGCAGTTGAAAAAATACCGGAACTGTATCATAATGGAAGGACTGGTAGGTAAAGAAATTGGCAGAGAGGAATACGACGACAGGTAAAAAGGAGTCCAAGCCCAGGGGAACGAGGGCCGTCAAGGCAAAGGGCGATGCCCCCAAGACCCCGGCAAAGAGGGGGCGGCCGCGGAAGGACAGGCTCCCGGAGGCCGCTGTTCCGGAGGAAGAGCCGGTCGATGAGACCGGTGTCAAGCTGTATGATCCCAAGACCGGGGAAGTCGATGCCCCCTTCTCCTTTGATTCCGAGTATTCCCCTGCGGCCGCTGAGGCAGCGGCAGAACGGCCGGATGAGCCGGATGCGACCTTCGTGACCGCCCCGGCCAGGCTCATGCCCGTGCAGGAGGAGGAGCCCGAGGCGCAGGTGGAGAATAGCTTCGCCTTCGTTTCGGAGGAGCCGTCCGCCGGAGATATTGCTCCTGACGGAGCGGCACTGTCTTCTGCAGTGGAGACGCCCTTTGTTCAGGAAGAGCCCGCCGGTGACTCCTCTGAGGGCGGCGTTGATTTTGACAGAGCCTTTGCGCCGGTTTCCAGCATGTCCGAGGCAGCTGCCGAAGCGGAGTCCGACAGTCCTGTCCTTTCTGCAGACTTCAGCGACAGGAGGGAAGTAGAGTTCGAGCTCGCGCAGGAGCGGATTGACAGCAAGATGCGCACCCTCGTGGAAAGCCAGAGGACCTTCTTCAATACCAGCCAGACCCGCGACGTTAACTTCCGCATATTGCAGCTGAAAAAGCTTTACGGGGCCATAAAGGACAACGAGGAGCTGATAACGGCAGCTTTGCAGAAGGACCTCGCCAAGTCTACCTATGAGAGCTACGTGACGGAAATAGGTCTTGTCCTCCATGAGATAAGCTACGTCATCCGCCACCTGAAGAAGTGGGCCCGCCCCAAAAAGTGCCGGGCCGAGCTGCACCTCTTCCCCGCCAGTTTCAGGATCTGCCCGGAGCCGCTGGGGGTTTCCCTCATCCTGTCAACGTGGAACTATCCCGTCCTGCTTTCGCTTGACCCCATCATCAGCTCCATCGCTGCGGGCAACACGGTCATCCTCAAGACCTCCGAGTACGCCACGGCGACCAACAATGCACTCAAGGTGATGCTGGAAAAGACGTTCAACAGCTCCTATCTGGCGGTCGTTCAGGGCGGCTACACGGAAAACCACGCCCTTCTGGAACAGCACTTCGACTTCATCTTCTTTACGGGCAGCCAGAACGTTGGCCGCATCGTCATGTCGAGCGCGGCCCGCTTCCTGACTCCGGTCTGCCTGGAGCTGGGCGGCAAGAGCCCCTGCATCGTGGATTCCTCCGCCAACCTGGAGGTTGCCGCCCGCAGAATTGTCTGGGGCAAGTTCCTGAACGCCGGACAGACCTGCGTTGCCCCCGACTACGTCCTCGTGGACAAGGGCGTGAAGGACAAGCTGATTAACCTGATGAAGGGCGAAATTCTCAGGCAGTTCGGTGACAAGCCGCTGGAGAACAAGGATTACCCCAAAATCATAAACGAACGCCGTTTTGTGCACCTGTCCACCCTCTGCCCCAAGGCGGAGATGGACTTCGTGACCAACAAGATTTCCCCGACGATAATGGATCTGGGGGACATGAACGGCAGGGAGGCGAACGATGCCGAGGTCATGCAGGAGGAGATTTTCGGTCCCCTGCTGCCGGTTTTGACGTTCGACAACATAAACTCGGTGATGGCATACGTTTCCGCACGGCCGGTTCCCCTTTCCCTCTATATATTCAGCACGAACGCCGACAACACCAGGCGGGTCACCCGCGAGCTGCGGTTCGGCGGCGGCTGCATCAACGACGTGGTCTTCCATCTGGCCTCCAGCAAGGCCCCCTTCGGCGGGGCAGGGGAGAGCGGCATGGGCTGCTATCACGGCGTGTACGGCTTTGAGACTTTCTCGCACAAGAAGTCGGTGCTCGTACAGTCGCCCAAGAAGGAGTTCAACATCCGCTATTCCCCCTACTCGGACAAGCTCCTCAAGCTGGTTCGGAAAATCCTGCGCTAGACGGTCCCAAAACAAAAAAGCCCGCCCTGAAGCTTTTCAGGACGGGCTTTTTTTGCGGCTGGATTATTCCTTTTCCTTGGATTCCAGCAGGTCTTCCACCAGACGGCGGAAAAGCTTCTTCTTCACGTGCATGCCTGCCATGTATAGGCCGCGGAGGGGCGTGCTGTCGAGCGACTGCTCGATCATCTCGTCGGTAATCGCCTCGCGGGCGGCCTCGCTGTCGTTCCGCTTCTCCATCACTTTGGACAGGAATGCCTTTATCACCTTGCGGGTCTTCTTGTTGCCGAGCAAATCGCCTATCGTCGTGTTGGGACCTATCTCCACGGGAAGGCTGACTTTGGTCTTGAACACGACCGGGGCTGCGGCCCGTATGTCGCGGCTGGACGATCCTATCTGAATCTCATAGGTTCCTGACGCTGCGTACCAGTCGCCGAGCGCGGTGTTGTAAAAGGCGAAGCTCCGTTTGTCCAGCGTGAACTCGATGCGGACGCTTTCGCCCGGATTCAGGCCGACTTTCCTGAAACCTTTCAGCTCCTTCTCCGGGCGGGGGACGAATCCCGTCCTGTCGGAGACGTAGAGCTGCACGACTTCCTTGCCATAGACTTTGCCGGTGTTTTTGACGGTGACTTTGGCAGTAATCCTGTTCTTGCCCTTCTTGCCGTCGGTGATACAGTCGCTGTTCAGTTCCAGATCCGAGTACTCAAAGCTCGTATAGCTCAAACCAAATCCGAAGGGGTACTCCACTTCCATTTTGCGCGTGTCATACCAGCGGTAGCCGACATAGACTCCCTCGCTGTACTCGCAGTTCTGGGGATCGTTTGCGAAGGTCAGGAAGGACGGCGTGTCCTCCAGCCTGAGCGGGAAGGTTTCGGCGAGCTTGCCGGAAGGGTTGACCTTTCCGGTCAGGATGTTGACGACCGCTTCTCCGACGGCCTCGCCTCCGAGGTATGCTTCAACGATGGCGGACACCTTGTCCCGCCAGGGCATGACGACGGGTGAACCGTTGTGCATGACGACGGCGACCTTGACCCCCGCTTCTGCGAGCGCGTTAATCAGCCTGTTCTGGTTGTCCGGCATGTTCAGGTGCCTGCGGTCATAGCCTTCGCTCTCAAAGGAGTCCGGCAGTCCCGCAAAAACGACCGCGGTGCCGCATTTTTTTGCCGTGGCGACGGCAGCGGCCAGAAGTTCGGCGGACTTCTTCCCGTCCCCCTCTTTTTCTTCTATTATGTAGCCCTGTTCGTAGGAGAACGCTGCCCCTGCTTTCTGGAAGGCATCGAATGCGGACGTAACTTCAATTGCGTTGATGTGGCTGGACCCGCCGCCCTGATAGCGGGGCTTTTTGGCGAACTCACCGATGAGGGCGAACGAGCCGTGGGCGGGAAGGGGGAGGGTCCCGTCGTTTTTGAGCAGGACGATTGACTCTTCTTCCAGCTGGCGGGCAATCTCATGGTGCTTCTCAAAGTCAAAGCAGCCTTCCCGCCTGCCGTCCACGGAGTCGTAGACCCAGCGCAGGATGCGGAAGCAGGATTCGTCTATGCGCTTGAGGAGCTTCTTGTCCTTGCGGGCAGCCTTGAGGACTTTCTTGTCGTTCACGCCGCCGTGCCCGGGCATCTCCAGGTCTCCCCCGGCCTTGACTCCGGCGACGCGGCTGTTGACTGCACCCCAGTCGCTCATGACGAGTCCCTTGAAGCCCCATTCTTTGCGCAGGACTTCATGGAGCAGCCAGCGGCTCTCCCCGGCATAGGTCCCGTTTATCAGGTTATAGCTGTGCATTATGGTCCGGGGCTGGGACTTTTTGACTGCCGTCTCGAAGGCGGCGAGGTAGATTTCCCTCATTGTCCGCTCGTCGCAGTTGGACGAACAGGTGAGCCGCCGGAACTCCTGATTGTTCAGCGCGAAATGCTTGAGCGACACGCCGATTCCCCTGGACTGTACGCCGTTTATGTAGGCGGCGGCAAGCTCGCCTGCAAGGTAGGGGTCCTCGCTCATGTACTCAAAGTTGCGGCCGCAGAGGGGGGACCGCTTTATGTTGATGGCGGGGCCGAGAATCGTGGAGACATTCTCTTCCTGACACTCGTCGCCCAGAGTTTCGCCGAGCCGCCGCATGACGTCCGTGTCAAAGGAGCTTGTCGTCGCACATGCAGCCGGGAAGCAGACAGCCTTGATGCGGTCGTTCTCGCTGCCGCCCTCGCAGCTCTCGTCCTGCTTGCGGAGTCCGTGCGGCCCGTCGCTGACCATTATGGCCGGTATGCCCAGCCGTTCCACGGCCTTGGTGTGCCAGAAGTCCTCGCCCGACAGGAGGGAACACTTCTCCTTGAGCGTCATGTTCTTTACAATCGAGCGGATATCGCTGTCCGAGTGCTTTGCCATACATCCTCCGTTAGGGTGTTTTTATGTGTGCTGTACGAGGTTGACGATGATGTCCGCCGTGCCGTCAATGCCGAAGAGCGAGCTGTTGAGCAGTGCATGGTAGCACTTCCTGTCTCCCCAGATCTGCTCCGTGAAGGTGTTGTAGTGGTTGGCACGCCGCTTGTCTATGAGCTTCACGTCCTTCTTTGCGTTTGCTTCCTCAAGTCCTTTCAGTTCCACGGCCCGCTTGGCCTTGAATTCCAGCGGCGCATAAATGAACACGTTGAAAACGTCATCCTTGTTTATTTCTTCGGTATGGGTCAGGATGTAGTCGGCGCAGCGGCCGACGATGACGCAGGGGCCCTTCTTCGCAAGCTCTATGACGACCTGCCGCTGGGCATTGAACACCTGGTCTGCAAGGGGAACGTTCATCGTTGCCCGTGTCCCCCCGTGAAAGCCCGTCGTTCCCGGGGTTGCGTAGCTCGTACCCAGAAGCAGGGTATAGAGCAGGCCGCTTGAGATGCTCTGCTCCGTGCGGCTGATGAATTCCTTGGACAGGCCCGAAGTCTCCGCCGCCATGTCTATGATCTCGCTGTCATAAAAGGAGATGCCAAGCCTCTCGGCAACCTTCTTGCCGATGGAACGCCCGCCCGAGCCGTATTCGCGGCTTATCGTGATAATCTTTTTCATGTCCTGCATCCTTTCCTAAAAGATGTTGATCCTGATGCCCGCGCCAATCTGGAGGCCGTATTCGGAAACACCGCCCCAGTTGCCGTCGTAGCTCCGCCAGCCTTTGCCCGGCTCAAGCTTGTTCAGGGTGCCTTTCGAGGTCAGGCTCATCAGGCCCTCCCCGTTCAGTCCTAGGGATATTATATCATTGATATCGAAGAAAGTGGAAAAATTTCCTTTGAAAGTCTTGAAAACTATGTTTATGAAGTCGTTATAGTACTCGTAGCTTGTCCGTTCTCGGTTGGAGTAGTGCTTGTCCTCGGCCTTCACGTAGCTGTAGGGGGAGACTGCGCCGCCGAGGGCCAGGTGCAGCCTGTCGTTCAGCAGGTTCAGCTTGGCCTGACCGCCGATGAAGGTGTAGAAGACGATTTTCTCGTAGTCCACGCCGAGCAGGACTGCATGCTTGTTGGGGAAGTGGACTGCGGTCGGGGAATTCCATGCCGAGAAATTCCCGTCTTTGTCCGGCATCCCGTACCAGCCTTCGATGTTCGTTGAGGAGAACAGGATGTTCTTATAGGCGAACTCTGCCGTCGGTGCAAGGGAGAAGCCTTCGAAGGAGTGGATTGGATGGAAGTCGAAGTACGCCGTGAAACTCAGCCGGAAGCAGCTGTCCAGCTCGTTGTTGTTCACCGAGTAGTGGGTTTTCATGTTGTCGTAGTTGAGCCAGTCGGAATCGTACATCTCGCCCGAGGCGCCCCTGATGGCGGAGAGTATCTGGAATTCTGCCCCGAGCCTGTCGAAGCTTGCCCCAACCCTGCCCCCGTAGAACCTGATGTTCCGCTCCTGCCATTCCAGCTTGCTGAGCAGTCCCTCGCTGTTACTTGTCTTGTCGTAGAACACGTATTCATCCTGTTCGCCGTGGTGGTAACAGACCTCAGGCTCAATGAAGAGGTGAAATTCGTGTTCACGGAAGGGCTTCCTGCTTTTTTTCTCTTTTGCCGGGAGGGGCATGACGGACAGAATCAGGAAGATCAGCGCGGCGGGGCCGCCGGGTAGTTTCCTGCGTGTCACAGGGGGCATTCCCCCGCCGTGATGGGGTCCACCTTGAAGACCTTGGCCATCTGTTTTCTGACTGCTTCCAGGTCGCGGGGATAGGGGGCAGTGAAGCTGACCATTTCGCCGCTTGCGGGGTGCCTGAATTCTATCGAATATGCATGCAGGGCAAGGCGGGACAGCAATGGCCGCTCCTCGTCCTCGTTGCCGTTCCATTTGCGCTTGAAGTCGCTCAGGTAGACCCCCCGCTGGTTGCCGGAATAGAGGGGGTCGGCTACGATCGTGAGCTTCATTTCCCGCAGGTGCGCACGTATCTGGTGGGTCCGCCCGGTTTTGGGGCATGCCTCAAGCCAGCTGAAGGGGCCGCATGCCCCGATGAAGCGGAAGTCGGTGACGGAGGGTTTGCCTCCTTTGGCAACGATCGTCCGGTGCCGCTTGTCTCCGTCCACCTGAAGGGGATAGTCCGCATGGAACTCCTTCCAGACCGGCCTTCCGTTGACCAGACAGTGGTAGGTTTTGTGGACTTCACGTTTTTCGAACTGCTCGGAGAGGGCTTTGTGTGCCTCAGCATTGCGGGCATAGACGACCAGCCCGCTCGTGTCCTTGTCAATCCGGTGGACGGCCCATATTTCCCCGGCCTCCTTCTGTACGGCGAGGTCCAGGCGGGGAGCCTGGTCATCGTAGCGGTCCGCTGCTACCAGAAGCCCGCTCCTCTTGTTCACTACTATGATGTCGCTGTCCGAATAAATCGTCGTAAAGTCTGCCTGCTGTTTCATATCCTGCCCGCTGCTCCTATGAAATGGTAGCCGAAAAGCAGGGGCAAATCAAGGGGGCTGGCCTGAGCCAAAGTTTTGGCGGGGCAGAGTTCCGGCTGTACAAGCTTCCGGCGGGTCTTGAGTGTCTTTCTTGAATCGGCTAGAATGGTATATTATGGAAGAAATCGTTTCCTTCGCGCGGGGGCTGGAGGAGTCCCCCCGGTTCAGGGGGGATATGCTCTACGGGGAACCCCTTGCAGACCGGACGACGATGCGGGTTGGCGGGGCCGCTGCCGTCCTTGCCGTCCCCCATGACGCGGAATCCGCTGCCTTCGCCGCCTTCGCCGCCATCCGTGCCGGGCTGCCGCTGTTTGTTCTGGGCGGGGGCAGCAACATAATCGTCAGCGACAGCGGGCTTGATGCCCTGGTGATCTCTCTGGAGCGGCTTGACGGCATTTCTTATAAAGACGGCCTGCTTACTGCCGGGGCGGGGGCAAAATTCGACGGAATTACTGAATTCTGTGCTGCAAACTGCCTGAAAGGACTCTCTTCGTTTGCGGGGCTGCCCGGGACTGCCGGAGGGGCGGCCTACATGAACGCACGCTGCTATGGGGTCAGTGCGGGCGACCTGATAGAGAGTGTCTCGTACGTTGATTTGGACGGAATCCGGGCAGAAAAACACGTTTCAGATGATTTTGCCCTTGCGAACTTGGCGAAAGTGTATCATAATAATAGAGGCGAATGGGCTTACAAGAAGTCCCCTTTTCAGGCTTTCCGATCCCTTATCCTCTCCGTGACGTTCTGCGTGGAGGCCCTGGGGATGTCGGAGGACAACGAGATGTCCATCCGCCGAGAGAACGAGGGCTTCATAGAGGACAGGAGGAACAAGGGGCACTTCCGTGCGCCGAGCGCAGGGAGCGTATTCAAGAACGACAGGAGCTTCGGCAAGCCGTCGGGGCAGCTGATTGATGAGGCGGGGCTGAAAGGCCTGGCTGTCGGCGGGGCACAGATAGCCCCCTGGCACGGCAACTTCATCATAAACACAGGTTCCGCGACTGCGGGGGACATACGGACCCTCGTGGAGAAGGCGAGGACGGAGGTCAGGGAGAGGACCGGCTTCTCGCTTGAGACGGAGATTATTTTTGTATGAGGGCGGTGCAGGTTTGCACCGATAATAAGAACGGTAAACAGGCTTTTATAGGATATAGAAATGTTACAGCTATCTTTTGTGAAATTTACGGCAGGCTCTTACCTTTTGGTTGAGGGAACGGATTCAAACGACCGTTTTTACATCATCCAGACCGGAAAAGTAAAGTGCTACCATGAGATGCCGGTTCCGGGGGCGACCGTGAAGAACCTCGGGCCCGGAGACTTCGTGGGCGTTATTCCCTGTATGTCCGGTCACTCACAGACCGAGACGGTAACGGCCCTGACGGACGTGACGGCAATCGTTGTCCGCCATGACCAGTACCCCGAGCTCATCAGGACGAACAATGCGATAGCTATGAAGATTATCCGTTACTTCGCCCGTGAAATGCGCCTTCTGAACGATACGAGGACTAAGATAACCCTTAAGAAGGCTGCGACGGACACGCCCGAAGAGCTGTTCAACATTGCGGAGTACTACAACGAGCAGGGCAGCCTGAACATTGCCTCTTACGCCTATTACCAGTACCTCAAGAGGCTTCCGGAGGGAGAGAATGTGGATGCCGCCAAGAAGGCTCTGGTCAGGCTCAAGGGCAAGGCTCATCCCGTATACCTTGAGTCTACGCCCGACCTCATCCGCAGCTATCCTATAGACTCAATGATTTTCGCTGACTGCCAGTATGGTCCCGATATGTTCATCATTCAGGACGGTACCGTCAAGATTACCAAGGTCATCGATGATCAGGAAGTTATCCTCGCCATGCTCAAGAAGGGCGACATGTTCGGCGAGATGGCCCTGCTTGACAGCAAGCCCCGGTCAGCTTCCGCCATTACCCACAGCGATTGCAAGGTGATGGTCGTCAATGCTTCCAACTTCAATATGATGGTAACAAGCCAGCCGGATTTCATTGCCCGCCTGTCCACCATGCTTGCGGACCGCATCTGGTCCATGTACCGCCAGCTGCTCAACGGACAGCTTACGGACAGCCGCGAGCGCATGATAGACATGCTGGCCCTCCAGCTGGAGCTGCGCAAGGTTCCCTTCGAGAAGGGTGCGCCTTTCCAGACGGACTTCACTCCGCAGGATCTGGTCAACCTTGCCGGAATCGAGGCGTCCCAGCAGAAGCAGGCGATTTATGCCCTCTTCTCCGACCAGAACATCAAGGTCAAGGGCGGCAAGATTCAGGTTCCCGACGTACAGGAGCTGGAGAAACAGGCTGCTTTCTACCGCAAGTCGATGAGCCGCAGGGCTGCCAAGCAGCAGTAGGCTTCCGTTATATTATGGAGGGAAAATGAAAGGGTTCGTTTTTGCCTTTGGCTTTCTTTTTCTCATAGCTGCCTCTTTTCCGCTCGCGGCGCAGAACGCTTTGTCGGCTTCTGTCGAGCAGGATGAGGATTCGGTGACGGGAACTGTCTCCGGCACGTCCGGTTCTGCGTCCGTCACGATTTCCGGTCCCACCAAGGGCGACATAGCTGTGAGGGAGAAAAACGGCGGCGTGAACCCCGCCACCGGCAAGTCCACGGCCTCCGTGGAACCTCCCCCCAGCTCCTTCGGCAATGTATCGATAGGAATGGACATAGAGAGCGTAAAGAAGGCCCTGCTCGCCGACAGAAGGTTCGGCTACCGGGGTGAGCGCGATGTCTCCCTGCTTGCCGGTGAGAACAATAAGCTGATTGAGACGGACGCGGCCCGCTACTCTCCCTATCCTTATCTGGACAGGTGCTGGTTCCAGTTCGTTGATGACAAACTCTACGTGATGAGCATCAACCTGAATCAGGAGAAGCTGGACCACTATTCCGTATTCAGTACCCTTTGCGAGAAGTATGGTGCGCCGACTACGCTGAACCCCGAGAAAGCCGAGTGGGTCTCCGACAGCATGATTGTTGATTTGGAGCGTCCCCTCTGCCTCAAGTACACCGACAAGGTCGTGTTCGACAGAATTCAGGCGGAGTCCGGTGTTGAAGAGACCGTCGCAGAGCAGAACCGCGAGCAGTTCCTTCAGGGAATCTAGTTTCTGATGATCCTGTCTTCATTTTTTCACCGCAGGCTGGTACACGTTTACCTGCTTGCGGGGCTTTTCCTTCTTCTTCCCTCGTTCATCTCATGCGACAGCCGCAAGTACAAGCTCCCGGTGAGGGATTTGTGCATCTCGAAGGCGGACGGGGGGCAGGTGACCGTCAGCGCGGAACTTGCTG
>CADBRC010000118.1 GCA_902796985.1 uncultured Spirochaetaceae bacterium | reverse complement strand
GGCAGCAGCATGAAGCGGCCCTTGTGGCTTTCTATGTCCTTGGCAAGGGAGCGGAGTCGTTTTATCTCCCGCTTGGAGAAGAGCCTGTCGTCCGCCACTGCGAATTTGAGCTGCTTTTTCGCATCCCCTCCCTTTACGAACAGTTCCTGCAGGAAGGTCTTGTCGCGGGGAATCGTAATCGGCTTGAGAATGGCCCGTTTGAGCTTGCGTTCCGAGTATGCCTTTCGGAATATCTTGGGGAGCTTCTTCTTGGGCAGGATTTTCCTGTCCTTCTTCTTTGTCTTTTTCTTCTGGGCAGGGGCAGGACTGCCGTCTGCCGGGGCTAAGGCTGTCGTGCCGGCAGATTCAGGGAGCTCCTCTTCGTCCTCTTCCTCATCATCGTCGTCTTCTTCATCGTCATACTCATCGTCGTCGTCTTCTTCGTACTCATCATCGTCCTCGGCGGACTCTGCAAGTTTGCCCTCGGGGGGATTCTGAAGCTTGTCGTATGCCTTTTCTGCGGCATCCAGCTGTTCGTCCGTGAGTTTCTTCTCGTTTTCTTCCATATTATTCTGTTCTGTCTTGCCGCTGATGTCGTCGTCGTTCATACTTCCTCCATGGCGTCGATTAGCTTTGTCACAAGGGGAACCTGCTTTATCATCTGCAGGATTTTAAGCTTCCTCAGGAAATTGCCGATGTAGCGCCGCCAGACAAAGACGAACAGGCGGCTGAGCACGTACAGGGGAATGTATGCCACGATGCAGCAGAAAAGGCTTCCCATGACAATCGTATTGTTGAACTGAGTGAACGCTACAAAAGGAATGCGGATAAGCTTGGCGAACAGGGGCTGGAGCGACTCCTGCGTCAGTACGTAGTATCCGACCTGATGGAAAAGCGGGTCGGTGAACTTGGTCAGCAGGGAGAAGAGCAGGATGGACAGGGCCAGTGCTCCCCTCTGAATCCTCATGAACAGGATGAATACGAAAAGCAGGTACCACAAGAGGTTGTCTTTTGGCATGGAACCAAGGAGCGCACCGAGCGCAAACGCATGGGCAATTGCCCCTTGGTCGCGGTTGGAACTGAGTGCTTTCAGAAGTTTTGCTAATGCCTTTAACATGCCCCTTTCTCCTCTACGCTGCCATCGGCATGGGCAACGAACGCGCGGGGGCAGGCCTTGGTGAAGAAGCCGCACTCGACCACGCCGGTAATCGCGTCTATCTTATCCTCCATCTCGGCTGGGTTGACGGGCTTTTCCCAGAGGCAGTCCAGTATCATGTTGCCGTTGTCCGTGATGACCGGACCGGCTTTCCTGACCCCCTCGCGGAGCTTGGGTTTCGCGCCGAGCTTCTCCAATGCCTGAGTTACGGGCAGGCGGGCTTCCGGGATGACTTCAACCGGGAGGGCGAATCCCGTTCCGTGGCTGCTTACAACCTTAGATTCGTCTGCAACGATGATGAGGCTGTCCGCATTATACTCGGTGATTTTTTCGCGGAGCAGGGCAGCCCCCCCTCCCTTGATGAGGCTGTTGCCGGGGCCTATTTCATCTGCTCCGTCTATGGCAAGGTCAAGCCTGCCGCCAATCGCCTTATCGTTGAGCGTATAGACCGGAATTCCGTACTCCTCACAGGCGAGGCTGGTCTGAAAGCTCGTCGCGACAGCCTTGATGTCCGAGAGCGTTCCGTCGGCAATCCGCTCTGCGACCCGCTTGACCGCGGGCATGGCCGTGGAGCCAGTACCCAGGCCTATCTTCATTCCGCTGAATATCTTTCCTTCTTTTATAAGGGTGTCGACTGCGGTACGCGCCGCAAGCACCTTCTGTTCGTCCTTGGAAATCGACATATTATACTCACTCCTGCCAGTTGCAGCTTCTGTAACTAACATGATTATACCGCAAAGGTGATTTCCTGTACAATCGGGGTAATGCCTTAGTTCCTCCAGTTTTAGCCTTCGTATCTTTCCTCTCGGTCGGCGATGCTGTCCTGGGAAGGGTTGCCTTGCGTCCTGTCCCGGCTTGTGGTAGACTGTCGGTATCTTTTGCGGTTGCCTTTTGGGCTGCCGGTTTTTGGAGGAAAGCTTGATGGGAGAGATGAGT
>CADBRC010000117.1 GCA_902796985.1 uncultured Spirochaetaceae bacterium | reverse complement strand
TTCCACGACGTCGGCAAGCTGGGCATTCCCGAGGCCATCCTGAACAAGCCCGGCAAGCTGACCGATGAAGAATGGGTCACGATGCGGCGGCACCCGGACATCGCCCTGAAGATTCTAGAGCCGGTCAACTTCTTCGCCGGCATGCTGGACTGGATCCAGTACCATCACGAAAGAATCGACGGCAACGGCTACCACAAGATGAAGGGCGATGAAATCCCGCTCGGAGCACGGCTCATCGCGGTCGCGGACACCTATTCCGCCATCACGATGACGAGGAGCTACAAGTCAAGCCGCAGCTACGAGGAAGCGATAGAGATAATCAAGAATGCCGCTGACAGCCAGCTGGACGGGGAGCTCGTGTCGATATTCTGCTCCATACCGAAGGAGGAGGTCACGGCCTGCATGGAGGCGGCGACCAGAAGGGACTTCTAGGACTGATTCTTCTTGTAGGACGGGTCCGGCCGTATCAGCTCGTAGCCCAGATCGAACTTTATCTGGTTGTGGAACATCTCCAGCAGGACGGTGACACGCCGCTGGCGCTTGTTCACCTTGTATATCTTTCCGATGAATCCCGCCATGGGACCTTCCGTCACGACAATCTGCATGTTTTCGTCGAAATAGATTTTGGACAGGCCCTGCGTCTCACCAAAGTTCAGGAGCCTGCTGACGTAATCCAGATCCGTTCCTTTCAGGGGCTTTATGTCACGGTTATTGTTCAGGAATTTGTAGAAGTCCTCAGTCCGCTTGACGATGTTGATGGTCTCCAAATCCATTTCTTTGGCAGCCAGAAAGACGTAGCTCTTGAAAAGAGGTTCCTCGTATTCAACGTTCTTGTTGTTGCGGAGCTTTTTCTTGAAGAAGATTACTTCTATGTCTTTGCCCGCAATCTTAAAGCTCTTTTCCAGGCGTTTCTTGAACGTCTCTTCTTTTCTTGTCTTGACCATCAGGCAATAGTATTCCATCTTCCCGCAAACCCGTGCCAGATGATAGCATTTTAAGAAAGTTCTGTCCATTAGGTTCTTTCAGGGAACAGCCCGGCGGCTGCCCCTGAAAGAACCTTCCGTCAAGCCCAGAGAAGCCAGAGGACAAGTCCTGCGGCTGCCGTCGTAATGACGGTGAAGGGCACGCCCAGCTTGAGCCATCCGGCGAAGGACATGGGGTATCCCTCTTTCTTCAGGATTCCCATTGAGACGATGTTCGCACTCGCACCGAAGGGGGTCAGGTTGCCTCCCAGACAGCTGCCCACCAGCAGGGCGAACATGTACAGCTCCGGCCGCTGTCCCATGCTCCGTGCGAGCGTGTCCGCGACGGGCAGCATGGCGATGATGTAGGGCACGTTGTCCACAAAGCCGGAGATGACGACGGAAACCATGAGGATGATGATGAAGCCCGCTAACTTGGAACCACCGGTCAGCCCCGCAAGGAAATGGGCGAAGTCCTCAAGCAGGCCCGCCTGCTGGATTGCGGCTATGACGATGAAGATGCCGATGAGGAATCCGATTGTCTCCCAGTCCAGGCCCTTTATCATCTCGATGGTCTCAGACCGTGACCTTCCCTGCAGCAGCTTGTACCAGATCACCCCGATCGTTCCGAGCGTAAAGACGAAGAGACCGCTGAGGAATTTGATTTCCACCGGGATGAACGAGATGGCTGCCAGCCCGAAAATCATGGCCAGCAGCAGCACGAAGGGCAGCCAGGAAACGACCCGGGTCTTTTCCATGTCCAGCTTGTTTTTGCCCGTCTTGGCAAAGAATGCGTAGAAGAAGAGGCAGCCCGCGAGCATGCCGGTCTGCACGACGAAGAAGATGGAGAGCGTTCCGTCATGCACGAAGAAGTCGTTGAAGTTGTAGCCCGCGTAGCTTGCGAAAATCATAGAGGGCGGGTCGCCGACAAGCGTAGCCGTTCCTTCCAGATTGCTCATCACGGAGAGGCCGACCATGAAGTTGACCGGCTTCAGATTAAGCTTCTTGCAGAGGGCGAGGGCTATCGGTGCCATGACAAGGACGGTCGCGACGTTCTCAACGAAGATCGAGATGATGCCGGTCATCGCAAGGATGGCGACGATGGCGACCCCGGTGTTGCTGCATCCGGCGATAATCGCATCCGCTATGCGGGCCGGCACTTTGGAATAGATGAAAAGGGCCGCAATAATCATGCTGCCGATATAAATGAGGAGGACGTTCCAGTTGACCGCCTCCGTCAGCGAATAGAGCAGGGCGTAGAGGCGGGCGGACCCGGAATAGCCCTGCGGCATGCGGAAGATTGCCCCGGGCAGGATTGTCCCGAGGAGGAGGACGATGACCGCCGCCCCCGTCGTAAAGAAGACCTTCTTGTCCTGAAAAGCGATGACAAGCGCGTACATGACGAGCGCGACGGCCAGGATGACGAATTTCAAGTTTATCATGCAGGCAGTATAGTGCAGGACGGACCTGTTGTCCAGACGTATGCCGCAGGGCAGCCCCCGCTAAACGGCCGCCCTCCAGGGCCCGTTGTCAAAGGCCGCCGGGCAGAGCCGCCCTGTCAGGACCGCCCCCGGACGCGCCGGTATGCCTAGAACGCCTGCCGGCTCCAGTCCGCGATGTAGCCGTCCAGACTCTTATGCTCTTTCACCGGCTTGTTTTCCTCAGCCTGCTCCGCCTGACAGTTCTCCACGAGGAAGGGGATGATAATCCGTTCCTTGAAGATGGCAAAGCGGGCCGGCAGAACCTCCGGCAGGACAAGCTGCTCCTCAGGAGGCATGTTGCCCAGAAGCTCGTGGTAGAATGACGGAAAAAGGCTCGCATTGACGTTCTTTATGGAAGAAAATCCTCCCGCTATGCCGAATTCCTTGGTGTCCAGAGCCATGTCCCGCGACCGCTCCATCATCGCCTTCTGCGTGTCCTCGCGGAAGAACCATTCAATGAAGACCTCCGCCTTGTTGGGGTTCCTCGCCCGCTTGTACATGCCCATGCAGACCATGTCGTCCTCCACCGGTATGCCCCTGCCGGTCGAAACCCAGCGGAACGAGAGGCCGGAGTCGGAGTCCCCCTTCATCGTGTAGAACTCGCGGCTGTTCATGTACGTAAAGAGGCTCCTGCCCTCCGAAAGCCATTCGCTCTCCGGCTTATAGAGGTAACTGAACATGAAGTCCTGTTCGGCTGCGGAGGACGTGTGGTTGGAGAGGGTCCAGTTCTGCAGGTATTTCACGGCGGAATCGAGTGCATTCCGGTCATAGGAGAAGGTGCTCTCGCTCTCCGCGAATGCCGCCCCCTTCGCCTTGGCCGCAAAGTAGAGGAAGTCCTCGTCCCAGGAGGGGGCGAAGCCCATCTTCTGGTATACGCCCTTGTCGTCCTCCCTGGAGAAGTCGGCATCCGCCTCCCATATCTGATCCAGCGTCAGGATATGGCTGTCCTTTATGTAGCCGGCGTTCTCCTCCCCGAACACAACGGCGGGCAGGTTGAAGCTGACGGGCAGAAGGTACTGGGTACCGCCCGAGGAACCGTAGGCGAGCATATTGGCATAAAAAATCTGCTTGGGAAGCTTGTTCTGGCTGAAGAACTTCTCGGCGGGCGAGAAATGCTTCTTGACGGCGGAAGTTTTGAGCCAGGGACCGATGACCAGATCCGGGGGAACTTCATCGCGGGCGGGCGGCAGCGAGCGGGACACGCTGTCCTTGTAGACGAGCACCGCCTTTATGTCGTGGGTCGCGTTGAACAGCTCCACGCAGGAGGCAAGCTCCGCCCGGTCACTCCATATAACGACAGCGTCCTCCTGCCCGCGCTGGCAGGAGCAAAACAGGAGGCAGAGGGCAAGAAGCCCTGCTGCCCCTGACAGGAATCTATTTTGAGAGCCGTTCGGCCTCCTCATATATCGCGCTGTAAACGGTATCAATCTGGTCCTCTTCAAGGCTGCTGAATGCGACGCGCAGGGTATGGGCGTCAATCGCTATTGTACCGATTCCGCGCTCCTTTAGCAACGTCTGCCGCAGCTGCTCCGCGTCCACCTTCCTGGTATCGAAGGCCATGAAGTAGCCGGAGTTGAAGGGCAGGGCCTCCAGCGCGCCGCTCTTATGGCCGTCCACGAAGGCACGGACCTTCCGGTAGCGGGCCTCCAGCACCTTCCTGAGCTCAGCCTTCTGCGTCTCAAAGCCGGGATTCTTGAAGGCGCGGAGCAGGAGGGACTGGGGCACGGTGGAAGAGCAGGAAACGGAGGAGCGGATTGCCCCCATCAGCTTCTTGACGAGCGCATCATACTGCGCCTCGGTCATGCCCTTGCCCGCAAAAGTGATGAAGCCGCAGCGGAAGCCCCAGGCGAAGTCCTCCTTGGTCGGGCCGTCAATCTTGGCGGCGAGGACGTTCTCGCTCAGGTCGGCAAGATATGCGAAGAGGGACTGCTTCTCGATGTTCTCCTCATAGTCCAGTCCGAAGTAGGCATCATCACACCAGATCATGACCTTCACTCCCCTGTCGGCGAGGCTCTTGACGAAGGCGATGATTTCCTTTGCCTCGTCAGCGGTCGGGCTGTAGCCGGAGGGGTTCTGGGGGAAGTTCAGGAGGACGCGGACAGAGCCCCGTTTGGCCTCCTCTTCCATCTTCTCCTTCAGTCCGGCTATGTTGAACCTGCCGTCCTTGAACATCTGGAACTGGACGAAGGGGGCGTTGCGCCGTGCATTCGCGATGAGCACGTAGTTGTCCCAGGAGGGGTCGCTCGCAATGAGCGAATGTTCTTCGTCCAGAAAGAGGTCAGCCAGGTATGAAATGCCCGCCGTCAGTCCGGGCACAAGGGCGGGGAGGGAGAAGAGCTTGCCTTTGAGCGAAGGGTTCTTCTTTATGATGCTCTCCTTCCACAGGGCGCGGAGGTCGGGGTTACCGGCGGTCGGTGCGTAGGCGACCAGCTCCCGCGAGCTGAGGGCAGGGACGATTTCCTGCACGGAAGGCAGGGCGACGGGGCTGCCGTCAATGACCGTCATTCCTATCGTTCCGTTGGCGGTTTTGCCGAGCTTCTTGGCCTCACCGCTCTGGGCGATAATCCCCTTAGGGAAGTAGAGCCTCTGCCCCATGTCCGAGAGGAGGCTTCCCGCGGTCGTGCCCGAAAGGGCATCGTTCAACTCTTGTGCCAGTTCGTTAATCATAATAAGGATATTATCTTGGAAATTATGGGGGCTGTCAAGATTTTTTATTCATCTTCTACGGAATTCCTGCATATTTATGCAGTTTTATCTGCGATCCCGCTGAAATGGCCGGTAAAGCGGCGGCTCCTCGTAAAGGCAAGGTATGCGACGGCCATCAGGATGCCGCAGAGGCCCCAGCCGACGGGATAGGCGAAGAGCATGGGGACGTAGCTGTCCGTAATCCGGGTAATGACGAAGAGGTAGAGCTGGCGGAAGGCGACGAACGAAGAGAGCATGACGATGGTCGGAGACAAGGCGTTTCCCAAACCGCGCAGGGCCCCGGAGAAAACCATCGTCAGGCAGCGGAACACGTAGAAGGGCGCGCCGACGCGGAGGAAGCACATTCCGTAGAAGAGGACCTCCTCGTCCCGGTTGAAGAGGGCGACCAGAAAGTGGGGGAAGAATTCAAAGAGCAGTACCGTGACGATGCCGAAGGAGAAGGCGAGGCCGAGCGACACGGAAGAGCCTTTCTTTATCCGGTCCAGTTTGAGCGCGCCGTAGTTCTGTCCGGCAAAGGTCGTCACGGCGAGCGAGATGCTCTGCAGGGACAGCATGGAGAACTGGTCTATCTTGCCGAAGCATGCCCAGCCTGCCATGAAGGAGGAGCCGAAGCGGTTTATGTAGCTCATCACGAAGACGTTGGAGAAGGCGGTGATGGACATCTGGATGCCGCCGGGAAGCCCCTGCCTGAGCACGCGGGCAAGGCACGGGCCGTCTATCCTGAGCCTGCCCGGGACAAGGCGGTAGCACTCCTTTGTCCGCAGCATGACGATGAGGACGAGGACCATCGCAACCGCCTGCGAGATGACCGTCGCGTACGCCGCCCCCTCTATGCCCATGCCGAGCCCGAGTACGAACACAAAGTCCAGAACAACGTTGATGAGGGATGAGGCAATGAGGAAGTAAAGGGGCCGCCGGGAGTCGCCCAGCGCCCGGAGGATTCCCGCCGCAACGTTGTAGACCAGCTGGAAAAGCGACCCCGCAAAGTAGATGCGGAGATAGCTGTCCGCCATGCCGAACACGTCGTCCGGAGTAGCCATCAGGCGGAGCATGACCGGCGAGGCGAAATGCCCGAATGCGATGAGGAAAACGCCCGCAATGAGGCTCCCCGCAAGCATCGTGTG
The DNA here is from genome assembly GCA_902796985.1 of uncultured Spirochaetaceae bacterium. Taxonomy (GTDB): domain Bacteria; phylum Spirochaetota; class Spirochaetia; order Treponematales; family Treponemataceae; genus Treponema_D. The sequence continues at coordinate 7,373 of CADBRC010000117.1, read as the reverse complement.
GACGGTCCTGCCCACCCGGCCGTAGTCCTTTGCACCGAAGTACTGGGAGATGACGACAGCCCCGCCCGCCGCGAGCCCCATGAAGAAGCCGATGAGGGCATTGATGAGGAAACCCGTGGAGCCTATCGCGGCGAGGGCCTCCTTGCCCACGTAGTTGCCGACGATAACGCAGTCAACGGTATTGTAAAGCTGCTGGAAAAGGTTTCCCATGAGAAGGGGCAGGGAGAAACGGACAATCAGGGGGATGATGGCCCCCTGCGTCATGTCAGTCGTGTCTTCCTTTTTCAGGCGCGTCGTACCCTGCATCCTGTCCGCCGCTAGTTCACGGATATGCCGTTCTTTTTCTGAGCCCAGTCCCAGCGTTCGTTCCAAATGTCCATGAGCTGATCAAAGCTCGCGTCCCCGGCAGAGGCATGCTCAATGAGCTGGCGGATTTTCCGCTCGCCGCCCTGGTTTATCAGCAGGCTGGAGTCGCTGTTCAGGATGGTCAGAAGGTTCTCCTCGCCCTTGAAGGGCGGAGCGTCCACCATAATCTCTATGCCGTCGAAGGTCCTGTAGACCTCGGCAATCCTGTCCTCGCTGAGCAGGACGGGTATCTCGCCCTCGTTGTACTGGAAGCCGGATTTCTCCACCATCCACTTGACGAAGACCATCGCCGCGAGCTTCTTCTTCGCGCTCGACTTGACGTTTATGCCGAAGTTGTTGTCGGGCAGGGCAGAGGCAATCTGGATTCCGTCCACCTGAATCGGGAAAGGCATGTAGCCTATGTCGTCAGGGTTGGGGCCCGCGTCCCGTATCTGGGTGAACACCCATGAGCCGAGGGCCATCGTCGCTATGTCGCCCCGGTTCATCATGCCCTTGCAGCCATCCCAGTCCGTCGCGGTGAAGTCCTCCTCAATCAACTTCTCCCTGGTGGCCTGGTACAGGATGCGGTAGACGTTGTAGGCCCCGCTGCCGTCGCCGGGGTCGGAGAAGGGATTCTTCTTGTGTATCAGCTCATGGTTCAGGTAGCTGCTGTTGCCGGTGGCGGTGCTGGAGATATAATAGTCCCACTGGTTGAGCGGCCAGCCCGAGGCGTAGTTCGTGTAAAGGGGGATGGACTTGGTTTTCTCCTTTATCTGCCGGAGGACGGCAAGGAATTCGTCCGGGGTCCTGGGCAGCCTGTCTATGTTCGCCTCGGTGAAAATCCTCTTGTTGTAGACGATTCCCTGTACGTTCCCTGCGGAGGCGATGCCGTAGACCCGGCCCGCATAGGAATACTGGTCGGCGAAGCGGAGACTCCGGGAAAGCTCCTCCACCGTGCCGAAGGGGATGAAGTACTTGGAGAACTGCGACCTGTCATTGAAGGGAATCATCATGATGTCACCCCAGTTGTCCAGCTCCAGCATGGCCGTGGCGGTGGCCTGATAATCGGTCAGTGCCTCCACCGAGACCTTTATGCCCGGGTACAGGCGGTTGAAGTCCTTTATGTATTCCGTCCACGAATACCCCGTGTACTGGGGAGAGGCCATATCCGTCCTGTGGGAAATCAGGACAATGGAAGTCTCCATATCCACGGCGGTCTCCCCCAGCACTATGTCCACGTACTTGGTCTCGTAGGCATTGAACTCGTCATCAGCAGCACGGCCCTCTTTCCCCCCGCAGGAAACAAGAAAGATGCCGAGGCACAGCAAGAAAATGAATCGCGCGCATTTCTCCATGAGGCAAGTATACTATCCTGCCGGGGATAGTGCAAGCCGCCTTCCGGGCGGCAGGACAACCGCCCGCAGCCAGTACAGCCTGTACCCGGGTGCTTCTGCTAGGGAATATTTCTGATTGCGTTTCCGGCAGTCTCTGCTATCATTTGCGTTATAGTAACGAGCCTAGGAGAGAGGAGTTATGATTGAAAAAAAGCCGTTGGTAAACGATTTGTATACGGCGGACCCTTCAGCCCATGTGTTCAACGGGAAAATCTACATTTATCCCTCGCATGACGAGGACATCGACGTTGAGAGCAATGACAACGGGGACCAGTATGACATGAAGGACTACCATGTCTACGAGATGCCTGACACCGAGACCTACCCGAAGGACTGCGGATGCGTCCTGAAGCTGGAAGACATTCCCTGGGCCTCCAAGCAGCTCTGGGCTCCGGACTGCGTTGAGAAAGACGGAAAGTATTATTTTGTCTTCCCCGCCCGCGACAAGCAGGGTATGTTCCGCATCGGAGTCGCCAGGGGTGACAGTCCCGCAGGCCCCTTCAAGGCAGAGCCTGACTACATCAAGGGAACCTACAGCATTGACCCCTGCCTGTACCCGGACACGGACGGCAAGTTCTACCTGACCTTCGGAGGAATCTGGGGAGGCCAGCTGGACCAGTACAGGAACAACAAGTGGAGCGCGGACAACAAGGAACCCAAGGGAGCTGAGGCCGCATGCACGCCCAAGATTGCCCTGATGAAAGACAGCCTGACGGAGCTTGCGGAGGAACCGCGCGACCTGATCATCACCGATGAGAACGGCAAGCCGCTGACCGGCGGAGACGAAGAGCGGCGCTACTTCGAGGATCCCTGGCTCTTCAAGAAGGGCGACACCTATTACTTCACCTACTCTACGGGAACGACGCACCTTCTGTGCTATTCGACGTCCAAAAACGTGTACGGCCCCTATACCTACGGAGGGGTAATCCTCACGCCCGTGCTGGGCTGGACGACCCACCATTCGATTCTTGAGTACAAGGGCAAGTGGTACCTCTTCTACCACGACTGCGAGCGCTCTGGCGGCATAAACCAGAAGCGGAACGTCAAGTTCTGCTCCCTCGAGTTCAACCCCGACGGAAGCATCAAGACTATCGACGGCAGCCTGGGAAAGTAACGGACGAATAAGACAGTCCGAGGGCCTCGCGCAGGGCAGCCTCCCTCTCTTGTGAGCGGGAGGCTGTTTTTTGTCCGTCCGCACCGCGTATGTCGGCCTCCCGCTTTTTGACCGCACGGACAAGCAGATTCTTGGGCGTGTGGCTCATGTCGATGAACTCCATTACCTGTACCCGGTAACCTGCCTGTTCCAGCAGCTCCGCTCGGATTGCGTCGGTCGCAAGCGCAGCAAGCCGCTCCCGGATTATCCCGTGGCGGGCAAGGGAGGCGAAGGGGCTTGAGTCGGGGAAGCTGCCCTTATCCTGCAGGCAGGCGTTCAGCTCGTGCTGGCAGCAGGGAACGGAAAGGATGGCCGCAGCCCCCTGCCGCACCGCCCAGTCAAGCGCATAGTCGGTCGCCGTATCACAGGCATGAAGCGTTATCACCAGGTCAGGCTGCTCCGTATCCGAATAGGCCGCTATGTCGCCGACCTGAAAACGGAGATTGCCGTAGCCGGACTCCCCGGCGAGCTTCTGGCAGTCCGCTATCACGTCTGCCTTCAGGTCCAGCCCCGTAATGTCAACGTCGATGCCTCGCAGGCAGTGCAGGAAATAGTAGACCGCGAAAGTCAGATAGGACTTCCCGCAGCCGAAGTCGATTATCCTGAGGGGACGGTCCGGAGTAAAGCCCCTGCCGTCCGTCGCCCGCGCGGTCAACTCGTCCAGTATGTCGGCGATGTATTCCAGAAAGCGGTTTATCTGGCGGAACTTATCGTATTTCTGCGAGACGACCTTCCCCTCTTTGGTCATCACGCCGAGGCGGACAAGGAAGGGGACGGGAACGTTTTCTTCTATTATGTACTTCTTCTTCCTGTCCGCGCCGGAAGCAAACGAGGGCGGAGCGGGTGACTTGAGCGGGCGTGAGAACGTCCGCGCCTCCCCGCGCTTATTGGCAAGGGTCGTAATCTCCGCGACCTCCGTCCGTTCCACGACCGCGCGGAATGTCTTGCCCGCATGCTCCTGCTTGAAGGCCGAAAGCTCCGCTTCGGTGAAGGTCCTCCGGAAGGACTGCTTTTCCGTAAACAGCTCCGCGTCGTAGACGGCCCTACCTTCGCCGGAAGATGCAGACGAGAGGCCCGCGCCGGACGGGCCGGCAGAAAGACCCGCGCCCGCCTTTCTCCAGATGCGGACCTTTATATATGGCCTGCCCAGGGCCTCCGCGACGTTCTTGCCGGGCTTGGAAAAAACAATCGAAAGCGTCACTTCACACTACTCCCGCAGGGTCAGGGAGGGTTCCCTGAATATTACGAAATAGTCGTTGTCCCTGGCGTATATCGAATGGTAGCGGTTGTCCGCCACAAGATCGTAATCGTCGTAGGGCTGCCAGCCGGTAAGCTTGTTCTCCTCGGCCTGTACTCCCAGCCCGTAATCCTGCAGGTAGAACACCACGGCATGGCCGCCCATGTTCTCTATCATCCGCGTCGCAACCGGATATGTCTTTTCCAGCGTCTTGACGGCGAGCGTAAAGTCTATGTCGCTCAGCACATGGATGCTCACGTCCTCCTGCTCCGGCGGAATGACCCGAGACAAATCCTCCAGCAGGAGGGTGATGCGGAAATTCGTATACTTCTTCTGGGAAGCATGGGCGTTCCCGTATGCAAACGCGTAGACCATGCAGCTGTATGACAGGACAATCAGGACAGCACGGCAGGCAAACCGCATCACGCGGAGCCGTTTACGGGCGGCCTGACCGCCGGACAGCCAGACGGCAACGCGGAGGGCCATGAGGGCGACGACGAATCCGAAGGGGAACATCGACCGCGGCTCCAGCAGGGGGCGGCCCATCACGAGGAAAGCCCCGTAAGAGAAAACCACGGCGAAAACGACGAGAACGAGGGAGACCAACGCCGTCTGCCACTTGCCCCTCCGGCTGGTCAGGCATGAGGCCAGCACGAATAGGGGGAACAGGAGGATGACGGACAGCTTGAGCGAGCTGTGACCGAAATCATCCCATAGCTGCGTAAGGTAGGCCCTGACGTTCGTGGGGAAGGCGGCGGGGAGCAGGTTCTTGTCCACGTAGGACTCGCCGACGGGCTGCACATTGAAGAGGGCGAAGAACACGAGCAGGGCCAGCGCGTAACAGGCAACCGCCGTCAGCGTGAAGCGCACGACCCTCCCCAGGGACTGCTCCTTCCGGCACCACATGTCAAAGACGCAGAACGCGCACGCCACTATATATACCCCCGACGCCGCCTGATAGGACAGGCACATCAAAAAGAGGCAGGGCAGGGAGACGAGGGCAAAATACACGAGCCGCCTCGTGAAGAGGAAGGGCAGCACGCAGAAAAGCACCGACAGGGCCATGTAGGGCGAGTCGTAGCGGTAGGACAGGTTCTCAAGGAAATAGGGGAACAGGGCAATCGGAACCGCCGCCACGTATACCATCGGGGAAAGCCGCCCCCCGTCCTCAGAGCTGCGGGGAAGGAACACGCGGACGGTGACGAGTGCCGCCAGTGCCATCACGATGAGGGCGAGGAACTGGGTCAGCGGTGCTATGTCGAATATCCGGGGGCTGGTATGGACAAATATGGAGAGAAAATGCGAGACGTAGCGGTAGAAGTTCCGCCATGCCCGCGCGCCGGATATCGAGCGGTACAGGTCGTCCGCACCTCCGTAAAAGATGTCCGCCCTGATGACCGTAATCATCCCGAACGTATAAACGGCGAGCAGTATCAAAATGCTCTTCCAGTCGTCCCGGAGCAGGCGGGCCTGCTCCCTGCCCTCCCCTGCGAGCTTCCGGCAGAGGGCCCTCCCCTTCCCCGTCTGCACCGCAAGGTAGACGATGAGGTTCAGGGCAAAAGCGATGAAAGCCAGCGCGAAAAGCTGCTGGGTCCAGTAATTCATGTTCAGCGGCCGGTGCATGTAGTTGTCCGCAATAAAATTGACCAGCCCCGTCCGTACGGGAGGCAGCAGGCCCGCCGCAGAGAAAAGCGCGATGACTGCCGCAAAAGCCGTGTGCAGGATGAACGCCGCCCCCCTGCCCTCTTTCCTGCCGCTCATTCCGACACCTCCGTCCCGGCAGTTGTGACAGTCCCCTCTCCGGCAGCCTCACCAGATCCGGCATCCGGCGCGGGCTGGTCAGTTCCGGCCGGTGCATTTGTTCCAGACGGCACAGACTGCTCGTCCGCCTTCCCGGGCATGCCGATGTCTCCGACCTCGGCGAGGAACTTCTTTCCGATGACCTCCCAGTCGCGCCCGGTCAAGTCAAACTCATAGCTCCGGTACTTCTCGGCAGCGGCCCTGCCGATCTCCGCAATGAAGTCCTCGTACGTATAAGTGACGCTCACGCCCACATCGGCAAGCTTCTCCGTGTCCGAGTAGGCGACAATCGGCTTGTGGGCCGCCATCGCCTGATAGTACTTCGCCGTAATGCCGAGCGGCCTGTCCTTGTAGAAGTCCGTCACGTAGGGAACCATGACCGCCGTACAGTTGGTTATCCACGCGGGAACCTCGCCGCTCTTTATGCCGGGGATGTAGGTCAAATTCGGAATCTTCTCCACCTTGTTCAGGACGGACTTTTCGGGATAGTTCGGGCAGACGACGAAGAAGTGCAGCTTGGGGAGCTCCTCCGCAGCCTTGTACAGAAGCGGCCACTCCACCCCCCATGCACCGACGTAGACGACGGCTTTCTTTCCCTTGATCGCCTCGGGTTCGGAATACCGCCGCATGTAGGGGGCCAGGTCAACGCCGTTCGGCAGAATCGTGTATGACACCTTCTGGTCGAATTCCGGGATGATCCGCCTGTATGCCTCAAGCCCCTCGTTGTTGACGAGCAGGGCCCGGTCGGTCTTGAGCAGCATGTTCTTCTCCAGCTCCCGCGTCCGCTCGGGGACAGAGGCGTACACAAGGGGGTCGGAGGGCCGGTAGATGATCCGGGCCTTGGGGAAGCGCTTCCGTATCTTGTCCACGAAGGCGATTCCCTCGCAGGACTCAAAGACGAAGCAGTCCGTCCCGGCGAGGAACTTCTTCGCAAAGCTGCGGAAGGTCCCGAGCGAGTGGCGGAGCAGGAAGTTCATTATGCAGGCGGGAACGACCTTACCGCAGGCGTCCGGGATGCGGAAGGTCGGGAAGGTCACATTGAGGATTTCCCTGCCCTCCTCAAGTTCGTAGCGCGCCCCGGCGGAAAGTTTCTTTATGACCTCCGCGTTCAGCTGCTCCCGCTTGAGCAGGAGGCCGTAGTAAGGACGGGGAAAACTGAAGAAGACGGTCTCCAGACCCGCCCGGCACGCGGCCTCCGCGAGTTTATGGAAGCCCCCCTGCCTCCTCGTGTCCCAGTTGTGGCTTGTGATGAATACGATTTTTCCTGCCATCGGCTTGCTCCGCCAGCCAGTATAGCACACCTTGGGGTCAAACTCAAGGATGGCAAATCTCCACCCGGCACGGCGCGGCGTCAGGTGTCGGGTGTGGTGTCGTAAAATCAACAATCATTTTTGGGTGTGTTAAACGGACGTTTTTGGGTGTGTTAAACGGGCGTTTTTGGGTG
>CADBRC010000116.1 GCA_902796985.1 uncultured Spirochaetaceae bacterium | reverse complement strand
GAGGAGACCCCCGACCAGAAGCTGGAGGCGGCCCCGAACGGAAAGACGGTATTCTGGCGGGAGGGGGACAAGGTCGTGAAGTCCCTGGACTTCTCCTCCCTCGCGGTGTCCAAGCTCCTCATGCACGAGAGCTGTCTGGTCACGGCAAGCGCGGAGGAATGCGCCGGTGGAGGCGTAGTCTGGGTGACCGACGGACAGGGGGCAGTATACCTCCTGAACAAGAAGCTGCAGGTTGTCCGCCCCTTCCCCGTACTGACGGGACACAAGACCTCGGCGGAACCCGCCGCCATCGGCAGAAAGCTCCTCGTCCCGACCGAGGACGGCACGCTCGTCATCGTGGACGACTCGGGCAAAGTGAGCGAGATTGAATGCCCGCCTGACTGCAACTTCAGGGCCTCCCCTGCCGTCTCGGAGGACATGGCGGCCGTCTACTCCAAGGGATTCGAGGGCGCAATATACACGGTAAAGGACGGAAAAATCATGAACGCGGACAACCCGATGTATGTGGACGGCATAGCGTTCGGCTCCCCCTGCCTGACCCGGGAGGGAGAAGCAGTCCTTACGGCGATGATAACGCAGGCAGGAGACTTCTACCTCTTCAAGGACGGAAACATGCAGCCGGGCTTTCCCCTGGAAATTCCCGGCGTGTTCGAGTCGAACGTCATCAGCTGCGGCGGCGCATGGTTCGCCCTCAGCACGGAGGGGGAACTCTGCAAGATTACGGCGGACGGCGGAAAGAGCAAGATAAAAATTCCCGACCTGCCCTCGGCCAAAGAGGCTTCGCTGTCAAGCGACGGGGAGCGGGTATTCGTTTCGGGCGACTCCAACCGCATATACGCCTTTACAAGCGGGCTTGAAATGATGTATGGTTTCCCTGTCGCCGGTCGCGGCAAATGCGTCATCGCCGACGTGAACGGGGACGGGAGCAAGGACTGCGTCGTCCTCTCTCTGGATAAAAAACTCTACGCATGGAATTTAAAATGAGAAAGGCTTCTTTCAGAAAATCAAACGTCTTGCTGGCGGCCGTCCTTCAGGCGGCACTTCTTATGCTTCTTCCCTGCTGCGCGTCAATGCAGCAGGACGTATCCATAAGTGCGGACTCCGCGGAAGACGGAGGACTTGCGTCATCCGCCGCACTGGAGCTGGCCCGGGCAGACCTCGCTGCCGTCAGCAGGGGCAAGGCCGATTCCTCCCGGCTCACGTCCCTCATCAACAGTCTGGAAAACCGCCTGAGCTCCCCGGAGCGGCTGGACAAGTCGCTTGAGGCAAGACTGACGGCCCTTCAGGGCAGGGCATGGCTTTTGAAAGGCAACATGGGCAACGCGGAGAAATGCTATGCGAAGGCGGCAGCAAAAGACGCGGACGACGTACAGGTAATCATTCTGGGGCACCGTCTGGGCAAAATCGCGGAGCTCGGCCCGTATGTCTCCGGCAGGGACGACAACGCCCCCCTGATGCTGGAACAGGCCCTTGACTCCTACAAGAGGCAGGACTATTCGGACGCGGCGGGCCAGTTCGACACGGCATTCCTCTATCTGGACGAGGACTACAAGAAGCTTTTCGGAGGGCTGAGGGACAACTCCTGGCAGCTCAAGGGCACGGGAAAGACGGACGCAGGCATTGCCGGCCTTTTATCTAAAAAAGAAATCACCGTGCAGGAGATGATGCTCATCGCACAGGGGACAAGCGACGTCCTCAACGTGTACACCGCCTCACAGAAGCAGGACGGAACACGGCTCTTCCAGACCCTCATAAAGGAAGGCCTGATGAACTCCGTCTCGAACGAGCAGTCCCCGACGGCGGCCAGCATGGTAAACAGGAGCGACAGCGGCGTGACCGCCGGGACAAAGGCAACCCGCCTGCTTGCAGCCCGCTTCCTCTGGAACCTCTACTGGCGTGGCGGAGCTGACCCGCAGAAGTATTCAGCCCGCTACCGGGCACGGACTTCGGCAAAAAGCCCCGTCAAGGATGTCCCCATAAGCAGCGAGGACTTTGATGCAGTTCTCGGCTGCGTGGAGAAGGAATGGCTTTCCCTCGAGGACGGAACGAGCTTCAACGGAAGCACCGGCATCAGCGGAGCGGCTTTCAGCGAAGGCGTAAAGAAGCTTGATTAAAACAGGAATCAAAAAAACAGGAGTAATACATGGCAAAAGAAAAAACAATTTCATTCGGCCCGCACGACAAGCCGCCGCTCGGCCGCTGGATTCCCCTGAGCTTCCAGCACGTGTTCGCGATGTTCGGCGCGACGGTGCTCGTTCCCCTGCTGACGGGACTGAGCACTTCCACTGCCCTCTTCACGGCGGGAACGGGAACCCTGCTCTACATCCTGCTGACCGGCGCCAAGGTTCCGATCTACCTGGGATCCTCCTTTGCCTTCATTCCGCCGCTCGTCGCGATCGGACAGGCATACGGGGTGGAGTATGCGATGGGCGGTGCAATCGCGGCGGGACTCTTCTACTGCGTCGTCGCCGGTATCGTCAAGCTCGCCGGACGCGGCTGGATTGACAAGGCCCTTCCGCCGGTCGTCATCGGCTCGGTCATCGTCGTCATCGGCATGAGCCTGGCCCCGACCGCAATCGGAGAGGCGGGCCTTTCCACAGGGGACGGCTACTCACTGGTCGCTGCAAGCATCGCCCTCGTGACGCTCGCCATCGCAATCGTCGCAACGATCTTCCTCAAAGGCTTCTTCAACACGCTGGCAATCCTGATCGGACTGGTCGGCGGCTATGCGTTCACTCTGATCATGGGGGCCATCTTCCCCGCCTACCGGCTCATCGACTTCTCGATCGTCTCGCAGGCAAAGTGGGTCTCACTCCCCTTCCTGTCCACCGACGCCGCCGGACGCTACGTCTACCTTGCGCCCAAGTTCAACCTCGTCGCGGTGCTGACCTTCGTCATCGTGTCTATCTCGACCATCTGCGAGCACCTGGGTGACATCCTGACCGCCTCCAAGGTCGTCGGCAAGAATTTCTACGAGGATCCCGGCCTGCACCGGACCCTGCTCGGCGACGGCCTTGCGACCGCATGGGCGGGAATCTGGGGCGGCCCGCCCAACACGACCTACGGCGAGAACATCGGCGTCATGGCGATAACCAAGGTCTATTCGGTCTACGTCATCGGCGGGGCTGCGGTCATAGCAGTCGTCCTCTCCTTCTGCCAGAAGTTCGGGGCGATCATCCAGACCATTCCCAACCCGGTCCTCGGCGGCATCTGCATCCTGCTCTACGGACTGATTTCATCATCGGGACTGAGGACGCTCGTGGAAGGCGGCGTTGACTATCAGGACAAGCGGAACCTGACGATTTCGTCCGTGATACTCGTCATCGGAATCGGCGGCGGCGTGCTCCAGTTCAACGTCGGCGGTAACTACACCTTCAGCCTGGGCTCAGTCGCCCTCGCTACGGTCGTCGGAATCCTGCTCAACCTTGTGATTCCGGCGGACGAGAAGAAAAAGAAGTAACAAGCTTCACTGCCCCCTCCGGACAGGAGTCGGCGCAGTGCATGCAGAAAATGCATTCGGCAGACCGGGCCTCCCTGACGGGATTCACGTCCATCGGGCAGGCCCGCTCACAGCTGCCGCAGCGCGTACAGCGAGCCTGATCCACCGAAAGGCGGGTCAGGCTTATTTTATTCATAAGCCCGTATATCGCGCCGAGCGGACAGAGGCTCTTGCAGAAAAAGCGGGAAACAAAGACGCTCGCGGCAAGCACCAGGGCAAGCACGGCAGCCTTTACGGAAAAGAGTGCGCCCAGCACAGAGCGGAGTTCGGGATGGGTAGCAAGGAGCGGAAGTCCGCCCTCCAGCGTTCCCGCCGGACAGATGTACTTGCAGAAAGCCGGATCGCCGCTCCCCGCAAAGTTCGTGTCCGCGACAGGCAGGATAAGGACAAAGACGAGCAGCACGGCGTACTTCACATAGCGGAAGGGACGCGGCAGGCGGAACTTGCGGGAGGGAATCTTGTGCAGCAGTTCCTGCAAGAGGCCGAAGGGGCACAGAAAGGCACAGGCCGCCCGGCCGAACACGAGCCCAACGGCAAGCAGGAAGCCGGCGACGTAGAACGAAAAGTTGAAGCGGGAGGAACCTGAGACCGCCTGCATGGCACCGATCGGGCAGGACAGGAATAGCAGTTCAGGCCGGGCGCGCAGAAGTTCTTCCATTTGCCCGTGTACAGTTTACCGCCCGGTATGTTAGACAGAAAGGGATTGCACGCAAGAAACGCCGCACACTGCAGCAGCTTCCTGACGGGAGCAAGCTTTTTCAGACGCACCATTCCCCCTAGCCCAGGCCGATGCATTCCATGCAGACGCGGACCGCCTTTTTAAACAGCAGCGGCAGTTCTCCCCGAAGGATTCCGTAAGAGAGCGAAGCGACGGCGACGAGCAATGCGAGAAACTGGAACAGGGGAAGGGCGGCCCT
>CADBRC010000115.1 GCA_902796985.1 uncultured Spirochaetaceae bacterium | reverse complement strand
GTCCGCCTGCGAGCAGCGTTTGGTCGTCAAATTGAACTGGTTGCTCTTGTTCGTCAGCTGGGCGATTCGGGACATGTAGAGGGGGGCAAAGGGGGCTATCTCACCCTTCATCTCCAGGCTGTCCAGGTAGGAACCGTAGTCAGCGAAGCTCGCCTCGCTCTTCTTGCGCTCGGCATTTGCCTTGTACATCTCGTTGCGCTTGAGGTCGTCTGCGGAAAAGGCTGTCAGCTCAAAGTAGCCCGCCCTGTCTAATGTGCTGATGTAATGCTCCGGTTCGGGCATCTCGGGAACTGCTGCTCCCGGCACTCCCTGCCTGACTATTTCACGTTCTGCCGGGTTGTCGTCAACGAAAACCAGGGCATCGGAGCCGATGTTCAGGTCGTCTGCGATGGCGAGAAGGTTCCTGTCCTTGCTCTCCCAGTTTGCCTTTATGTCGATGAAATCATCTTTCCTGAGTATGCTGTCCGGACGGGCAAGACCTGCGAGGGCATTCTCTTCGTCGTTCTTGGAGTTGACCGTCAGAAGAACGCCGATGTCCTTCTGGGATTTGATGTAGGACTGGAACTCGCTGTAGAGCTGGGCGACAGGGGTTTCCTGACCGATTTCGATGTTGTCCGCCCCGTCGTCCCCGACAATGCCGCCCCAGAGGGTGTTGTCCAGATCCAGTGCGAGGGCTTTCTTGTTCTTGCCGTATATCGATTTGATGATGTTCGAGAGGTTATAGGCGAACGCAGGAATTGCGGGCACGGCGAGGACATACTTGTACATGTGGTAGTAGAAAGGATTTGCCCACTGCTCAAGCCCGTAGCTTGCGGAAAGATAGTTGATGTCGTGTATGTAGAAGTTCTCGTGGCTGTCCGCCCAGTCGGAAAGCTTCTCGTTGAGCCGGGCGGTGAAGCGGACGCGGCCTCTGTAGTCCCATGCGTCCCGGTTGCCCATAAGCCGCCAGAAGGGGAGCTCGAAGTTGTTCTGTATGACCGGGCAGGAATAGGCCGCCTCTATCTTTTCCCAAAGCTGTCGGTAACGGGCAAAGCAGGCTTCCAGCTTCGCGTCCACATCTTCCCGGCTGTCGGTGACGGCGGGCCAGTCCGTGATGTTCCTGCTGCTCGTGTGGATGAAGATGATGTCAGGCTTGAAGGCGACCAGCTCCGGGCTGTCGAACATTGCGTCGTTCCAGCCCTGCGCGTATTCAGACTCGTAGAAAGCTGGCGCTATCCCGTAGTTCAACAGGAAGAGCTCCAGCACGTCCTTGATGTCGTGGGTTGTGGACATGCCGAGGACGGCTATCCGCTTCTGAATCCTTTTGCAGTCTTCTGCGAGCAGCCTCCGGCGCAGCTTCTTCTTGTTCGTCAGTATGTAACTAGAGTCAAATGGATAATCCAGCTCCCTCATTTGCCCCATTCTAGCAGTTTGCAGGGGGTTTGACAATACAGGTCCTTACAGTGCCGTGTAGATGATGTTCTTTATCTTGCGGGCGACCGGGGAAAGCCCCGTGTCCACCCGCTGCATCATCAGGACAGCGGCAAGTTCGTTCGCCTGATCCACCATCATGAAGGTGCCGAGCCAGCCGTCCCAGCCGAACTCGCCCCGCTCGCTTATCGTCAGGCTCCGGCCTGGTTCCTTCATTACCCGCATCAGGTTGGCGTAGCTGTAGCCCGGAAGGTGGGGCTGCGTGATGTCAAAGGCCTTCTGCTGCCTCCTGTCCAGGCATCCCGAACCGATGAAGTCTGCTGCCCGTCCGGAGAGAAGCCTGGTTCCGCCGCAGCTGCCCCTGCCGAGCAGCATCAGGCAGAACTTCATGTAGTCGTCCACCGTGGAGGCAAGACCCGCACCGCCTGATTCGAACCTCGGAGGCCGTATCATCTTGTTGGAGATGCCCAGCCGGTTCTCCGTGAACAGGGTACAGCCCTTTTTCTTGTTTGAACAGTCGTAGACCTTGGCGAACCGGGCCTGCTTGTCCTGAGGAACGTAGAAAGCTGTGTCCTTCATGTCGAGGGGGGAGAATATCCGCTTTTGCAGGAAGTCCGAGAATTTCATGCCGGAGGCTTTTTCTATGACTGCCCCCATCACGTCGGCGGAAAGCCCGTATTCCCAGCTGCTTCCCGGGATGAAGTCGAGCGGCACGAAGCCCAGGAGGGAGGCGAATTCCACCGTGTCCATGCCGTCATCCCTGTCCGCCTTCAGGTCAAGCTCCCGTATGAGCTCGGAGGTCCGCTTGCGACCCTCGTTCTCCTCACCCCCGTAGCTGAGGCCGCTCGTCATGTTCATCAGGTCTTTGAGCAGAATTTGCCGGGGTGATTCTTTGACCTTGCTCTTCTTGTCGCAGTAGGTTATGCGGGAGAACTCCGGGATGTAGGCATCAAGCTCTTCCATCAGGTCTATTTTACCGTCTTGAAGCAGCAGTGCCGCTGCTACGGACGTGACCGGCTTGCTCATCGAGTACATCCGGCATATCGTCTCCCGGGTGAAGGGAACTTTATTCTCAATGTCTGCGAGTCCCGACTGCCAGAAGCCCTGCTCCTTGCCTCCCTGGAACACGAGGCAGCTTGCCCCTGCCAAGAACCGAGAGGCGACTGCCCCGTCCAGAACTTCCTGTATGTGTGAAAGATGCGTTATGTCCATGACTCCCTCCGT
>CADBRC010000114.1 GCA_902796985.1 uncultured Spirochaetaceae bacterium | reverse complement strand
TCTTTACGTCAGCGTCACTTCAGGATCTGGTCCATCAGTTTGTAAACAAGGTGGGAACTGACTTTTCAAAATTCCCGGACTATCATGTAATCCAGTTGAACGACACTCATCCTGTTGTTGCAATTCCCGAGCTCATGCGCATCCTTATGGACGAATACAATGTGGGCTGGAACGACACATGGAACATCTGCGCAAAGACATTCGCCTACACAAACCACACGATTCTTGCGGAGGCATTGGAAAAGTGGCCGATTGAAACATTCAAGAACCTTCTTCCCCGCATCTATCAGATTGTCGAGGAAATCAACCGCCGCGAGGTCATCGAGCTCAGGCAGAAGTTCCCCAACGACTACGACAAGCAGAACCACATGGCAATCATCCACGACGGCAAGGTCTACATGGGCTGGCTTGCAATCCATTCATGCTTCTCCGTCAACGGCGTTGCCGAGCTGCACACCAAGCTGCTCAAGGAGCAGGAGATCAAGTCTTGGAATACCATCTATCCGCAGAAGTTCAACAACAAGACCAACGGCGTTACCCAGCGCCGCTGGCTGCTCCTGTCCAACCCTGAGCTGGCCGACCTCATCACCGAGAAGATCGGGCACGGATGGGAGACTGACCTGACCAAGCTCAAGGGGCTGGAGAAGTTCGTCGATGACGATGCCACCTTGAACCGCCTGATGGAAATCAAGATGCACAACAAGCAGGAGCTGGCTGACTACCTGAAGCACGCGCAGAACGAGTTCTTGGATCCGGACAGCATTTTTGACACCCAGGTGAAGAGTCTCCACGAGTACAAGAGGCAGCTGCTCAACGTCTTCCACATCATGTACCTCTACAACAGGATTGTCGAGGATCCCTCGTTCAACCCGCCGCCCCGCACCTTCATCTTTGGTGCAAAGGCTGCGTCCGGCTACCGCAGGGCCAAGGCAATCATCAAGCTCATCAACACCGTCGCTGACCGCGTGAACACCGACCGCCGCGTCGGGGGCAAGCTCCGCGTCGTGTTCATCGAGAACTACCGCGTCTCCGTCGCCGAAAAGATAATCCCGGCGACCGATGTCTCCGAGCAGATTTCCACTGCCGGTTACGAGGCGTCCGGAACGTCCAACATGAAGTTCATGATGAACGGTGCGGTTACCCTCGGAACGATGGACGGTGCGAACATCGAGATAGTCCACGAGGCCGGTAAGGACAACGAGGTCATCTTCGGACTAACCGCCGATGAGATCATCAAGATAAACAACGAGCACTCCTACAACCCGCAGAAGTATCTGGAGCGCAACCCGGCACTGCAGAAGGTCGTGGAGCAGCTGGTTGACGGCACTTACGACCGCACCGGCCTCCTCTTCCGCGAGCTGCATGACTCCCTCGTCTACGGCGTTGAGGGTCAGCGGCCCGACGTGTACTTTATCCTCGCCGACTTCGACTCCTACGTGCAGGCGCAGGAGAAGGTCGCCAAGCTCTATGCCGACAAGAAGGGCTGGGCAAAGAAGGCTCTGATGAACATCGCCAACTCCGGCAAGTTCTCCAGCGACCGCACCATCGAGGATTATGTCAAGGACATCTGGCATATCAACAAGATTGAGATTACGGGTAAGGCAAAGAAATAGGCCTTGAAGTGATTTCCGGCCGCCTGTCCGGCGGTCCTTTCTGCCCCCGTTGGCCTGTGCACAGGCGGCGGGGGCATTTTTTTGCAGAGAGGGAGGGTCGAATTGAAACTTGATGACGTGGTTATTGTCCTCGTTAGGGCGGAGGAGAGCCGCAACATCGGCGCGGTCTGCCGGGCTATGGCGAACTGCGATATGCGGCGGCTCAGAATTGTCGGTATGAAGCGGGAGGACTACGATGTGGATTCGGTCTACCGCCTTGCAATACATGCGGGCTACATCTTTGATGACGCGGAGTTCTTCGGGACGATAGCGGAGGCGACGGCGGACTGCGCCTTTGCGGCCGCAACGACCCGGCGTGAGGGGCGCAAGCGGAAGGGGGCACTGCTTCTGCCTGAGGAGCTTGGACCGCTCATGCAGCAGGGCGGGGAGGGGAAGAAAGCTGCCGTTTTGTTTGGCAACGAGCGGTCGGGACTAAGCGACGAAGAGATGCGGGAATGCGACTTTGGCATGACGATTCCTTCCAGCGAAAGCTTCGGTTCGCTGAACCTGAGCCATGCCGTGCAGGTCGTCTGCTATGAGCTGTTCCGCCACTTCTCAAAGAGGGAGGAGAGCTTCCTGTACAAGCGGGATGTCATTGACCGTCCCCGTCTGGAGTCCGCCGTCGGTTACATACTGGACGACATGGCGCAGATTGGCTTCTTTTCGCACCTGGGCAGGGAGGATATGGAGGAGCTGTGGCGCAACGTGCTGTCACGCGCCATGCTGACCGAGGATGAGGCGATGAAGATACAGAAGACTTTTGACCGGGCGGCGGAACTTGCGACCCGGGAACCGCTCAACCACCCGTCGGCATCCCATTACAAGGGCTGAGGGGCTGAACGCTAAAAGTAGAAGCTCCGGGGTTCCGGGTTGAACGGCACGCTCTTTGTCCCGGTTATGCGGTAGAACGTATAGTCCTGATAGTGTGAGCCTTTCTTGAGCCTGAGCGTCATGAAACTGGGGGGAAGGCCCCCTCTGGGACGGGCACAGCTGCCGGGGTTGAGCGTCAGGAGGCCTGTGGAACATTCCGCCATCGCGATGTGGGTGTGCCCGTAGAGGACAAGGTCTGCTTCCTGCAGGAGTGCCTCGTTCGTCAGGTATGCCGTGCCGTTGTAGAGGGAAAAGCGGTGCCCGTGGGTAATGAACATCGTGTGGCCGCTTGCCGTCAGCGTCTGGTTCAGGGGAACTTTCAGCTGCGTCTGCTCCATGGGGTAACGGCTAGGGTCGTTGTTGCCCTGCACGAGGGCGATGACCGGGGGAATCTGCCGTGCGAGTGCTGCGTCCTGCCCGGTCATGGAAAGGATGCTGACGACATCGCCTATCCCGTCTCCGCAGAAAACCAGCGCGTCGCACTGCTCTCCCTGTTCGCGCAGGATGTAGTTAAGCATGCTTGCTGCCCCGTGGGAGTCGGACGCGACAAGAATCAGGGACTCGTCCTTGCAGGCAAGCTCCTCTATGGCTTCCGCTGAGCCGATGAGGAGGTTCTCCTGTTGTTCCTGGCTGTTCACCTACTTGTCCTGCTCTATGACGAAATGATTTATGGACTGGATGCCCGTCTCCCCGTCTACATAACGGCGCACTTTCTTCTCGCCGACGATCGACTGGACGTGGGAATGCAGGTCTGAATCCGAAAATATCGAATTCCGGAAGAACTTCTGGCTGTCCTCCCCGGAGCCAGCCGCCGGAATCCGTGCCGGGTCGGCATAAAAATCACGGTCGTCCGGCAAATCCTCCATGTACCTGATGGCGCGGAGGACAATCTGCTCGGCGGTCCGGTCTATCGTCTTGACCTCAACTTCCTCTTCCTCGGGGCTGGCATTCCGTTCGTATTCCAGCACAAAGTCGCAGTTGAACTCCTCTCCGAGCACGTCATCCTGCGGCATCAGCGAGAAAATCGCATAGGGGGGCTTTTCGTCCCAGTCCTTGCGGAGCTTGGACAGGTACCTGTGCGTTCCGTCCGGTGCACCCAGAAGGATGATGCCCTTTATGTTCCGCTCATCTATGATGTCATAGAGGCTGGAAATCTTGGAGATGGCCAGAAATTCTTCCGGGTTGTCCTCGGTGAATATGACCGGCAGGATGATTCCCCCGTCCTCTTCCAGCCCATAACGCCCCTTCAGGAGCGGGATGATGTCGGAAAGAAACTCCTCCCCGTTGAAGCCGTATCCGAACATGACGCAGATGATGCCGTCCTCCGGACTGAACCTGAGCCTGTCGTCCTGACTGACAGGGGCGGGATCATGTGCTTCTATCTTTATGCTTACCGCCCCCGGATGCACGGTCTCCTCCGCGCTCTTTTTCTCGCAGGATATCCCCGTGAATGCCACGGCGGCGCAGAACACCCCCGCAGTCAGCTTTTCCACCCATTTTGTTTTCATAGGCCTCATTGTATCAACTTTAGTTTCTTTATAAAAGTGCTTTTCTGCCCAACTTTGCGCCTTATGACTTCCGTCCGACCGTATGGATGGACTGTGTGGAGATGTCCCTCGTGAAGCCGTCGTCGCTGTAGAGCCGGTAACCGTCCCCGCTCCCGATAAATGCCAGATTATCCGTGCCGATGTCTGCGGCCCCTGCTGCCTCCATCGCGTTCCGTGCGAGGGGAACCAGACAGCCTTTCCTGACAAAGAAGACGACCGCGTCGAGCGGAATGCTGACAAAGTAGGAGCCTTTGCCTTTTTCCTCCGTCGTGACTTTTCCCCGCTGCCAGGTCACTTTGGTCATCTGCTCGGGAAGGTAGACGTAGCGTGACGCAGCGTTCTGCCGGTAGACCGGGGCAATCATGATGCCCTCGCCGACAAGCAGCTGGTCCTCGCACTCGAGTGCGTGATGGTCCTCCGGCCAGTCGAATCCGAGCGGGCGGATGTACATGCCGCCGGACAGGGCTGCCTTGACGAATTCGCTGTAGATATAGGGCAGGAGGGCATAGCGGAGGGCGAGGATGCTTCTGAAGTCCTCCGTATCGCCGAACGCATAGCATTCCTGCTCGCGCCCCTTCCAGATGCAGTGATTCCGCATGAGGGGGGTGAACACGCCGAGGGCGAGCCAGCGCAGCAGGAGGTCTCGGGTCGCGTCCCCGCCGAAGCCGCCGATGTCCGCCCCGGAGTAGAGGAAGCCCGCCATGTTCAGTGCAGGCAGCATGTGCATTTCCTGCTCTAGGTGCGCCCAGGTGGACTTGTTGCTTCCCGTCCAGATGCCCCCGTAGCGGTGGGAGCCAATGCAGGAGGCCCTGCTGTAGAGGAGCATCCGGCGGTCGGGCGAAATCTTCCGCAGGGCTTCCCCGGCGGCCCGGGTCATCATGGCCCCGTAGATGTTGTGTATCCTGTCGTGCCGTATCTTTTGGGCGCCCGCCGCATCTGCCGTATGCAGCGTATGATAGAAGGACTTGTAGGCGTCCATCGGGTTTTTGTCCTTGTAGCCCAGGAAGGCCGGCTCGTTCATGTCGTTCCAGAAACCTTCCAGTCCCAGACCGGTCAGCTTCTTGTACTGCATTCCGAACCAGTCCGAGGCTTCCGGCAGCATGAAGTCGGTGAAGGCTGAGGCCCCCGGCCAGACCTGCTCCGTGAAGTCGCTGCCGTCCTCCCTCTTGCAGAAAAAGCCCCGCTCGCGTCCTTCCTCATACACATCGTAGCCGGGTTCTGCCTTGATGCCTGCGTCAACTATCGCTACGAGGCGAACGCCCTCATCTTTCAGGCGGGCGGAAAGGGCTGTCATGTCGGGGAATCGCTCCTTGTCTACGGTAAAGAGCTTGTAGCCGTCCATATAGTCTATGTCCAGACAGACCGCATCGAGGGGAAGCTTGTTTTTCCGGTAGCCCTCGACGACCTTGAGCACGTCGGCTTCAGTCCGGTAGCCCCAGCGGCTCTGCTGGTAGCCGAACGCCCAGCGGGGCGGGATGTAGCTCTGTCCGATGAGGCGGCGGAACTGGCGTACCACGTCGTTCAGTCCGCTCTCGATCCGGTCGGGGGCGGGCGTGATGACATACACGTCCAGACCTGTGTCCGCGCTCGTTACGGCAAGCTCCTGCTCGTCCGTCCAGCCGATGTCAAAGCGGATTCGGGCGGGTGTATCGAAGAAGACTGCGAAACAGATGCTGTTGAAGCGGGAGGCATTGTAGACGATGAGGAAGTTGTGCGCCCCGTACAGGGATGTTGTCAGCTCGTCCTGATCGGGAACGTCGGAGCACCAGCTCTCGTACAGACCGCCCCGTTTGTTCATTCCCCGCATCTGCTCGCCCAGGCCAAAGACGATGTCGCCTTTGTCCATCCGGTAGGTCCATTTGAAGGGGCTTGCGGAGCAGAGCGTCCCGAACTGCATGACTGCGCCGGACGGGGCGGTCTCCAGCTCCTGGACGACGGCTCCTGTCGGCACCGTCGTCCCGTAGGTGAATCGTTCAATCATACGTCGCCGTCAGCGCAGCTGAATGTACTCGCTCCAGTGGGGCTGGTTGTAGATGTCCGTGAAGCGGTACATCAGGCGGACGTTGCCGGAGCCGACGTTGACGTTGCTTATCTCCATCTTGCTTCCGACCGTCATCTGCTCGCCCAGCAGGTAGCTGTCCTTGTAGTCCCCCTTGTAGCTGTAGTAGTCGCAGAGGAAGTCCAGCTTGTCGCCTGCCTTAAGCGCAACCATGTTTTTGGCCACCACGTCGCTCGTCTTTGCGTCGTAGTCCATCGCCGCGCCGGAGATGTAGCCGTTGGGATGGTCGTTGTCGAATACTATCCAGAGGTTCACGCGGTCGCCGTTGAGCAGGGCGGGGACGCGGCCCGTTATCGTGTAGTCGTCGCCGAGCTCCGTCGTGTCCATGTGGTAATAGGCGACCGGCTGCCCGTTTATGGCGAGCCAGGTCTTGTCGGTGCGGGCAATCAGGTCACCCGAGTCCGTCCAGTCGTACACGTTGTCAAGTCCCAGGTCAACGTAGCCCTCGCCGTCATCGTAGAACATGTTCATGTCCAGGGCGTGGACAAGGTCCCACTGGCTCTCGTCCAGGTGCATCGTGTACTTGCCGCTCGCCGTGTTCCAGCGGAGGGCGCGGTCATTAAAGTAGTTTGCGCTGATGTATTCTGCGGTGTCTTCCACTGACAGCGCCCTGTCGTCCAGGAACGCGCTGCTTGCAAGTCCGCCGATGATGCTGCTGATTGCGCTGCCGCCGCCGGACGAACCGCCGAGGAAGCTTCCCAGAATGCTGCCGATCGCGTCCGCACCGCCTGAAGATCCAGAGCTTGAGCCGAGCAGGTCAAAGAGGGAGCCGACCGGGGATGCCGTGGCGGAACCGCCCGCCGCTGCCTGTCCTGAGACTTCCATGCTCGCGAATGCCTTGATGCAGTCCGCGTAGCTGTCGTCCATGCCGATGTCCTCGTAGTTGTCGCAGGCCTTGTCAACGTAGGAGGCGTTCTTGTAGGGGAAGTAGATCGAAACTCCGTAGGCGTTGGTCATGTTTGACGAGGTCTTGTTGTATTTGACGGCACTCTGCAGGACCTTTGCGAGTGCCTTGCCCTCGCTGCTGCCCACCTTGTTGCACATGTCCACCAGGTCAATCTGGTCGATCCTGCTGGAAGCCGCGAACTCGCGGGTATTGTAGCCGGCATCGGAGACCGTCTTGTAATCGTTCTTTGCGATGTAGTTTGTCAGTGACTTGGAGAAGCTCGTCAGCTTGGACGGAACCGTGTTGCTGAACTCCGCGAGGTCTATGACCGAGAGGGTCGTCTTCTGACCGCGGCACTGCTCGTTGCAGGTCTTTACGAAGTCATCGACGATTGTCTTTCCTATCTCAAGCGTTGAGGTTGATGTGTTCTTGGACAGCTGGTTGAGCCAGTTGGTATAGAACCAGCCGATTCCCGGCTCCGTCTCCTCGGAGCTGATCATGTAGTCGCCGTAGCTGTCCAGCAGGAGGGCGGTCTCGGCCGTCGCCATGAGGCAGGCGTCGAATCCGATGAAGTCGAACTTGACCCCTCCGTCCTTGAGCGCCTTGTTGATTCCCGAAAGGCTCATGGAGCCGCTCCGGGGATTCTTCTCGTCGTAGCCGTAACCCGAGACCGAGCCGCCGCCGTGATCCCAGAAAATGAGCTCGTAGCGGTCGGCGGGGTACTTGGACTTGCACCACTTTATATAGGACGAAAGCGTCTTGGGATCGGTCATCACCTTGTTGCCGTCGTCTTTGACGAGGGGCTTGAGGCCGCCGGAGACCACCTGGTAAATCTGGTTGGTCTTGTTGTCTATGCCCTGGGTCTTCCATTTTGAGCATCCGCCCGTGTAGACGAGCAGGTTTATCTTGTCGCTCAGCTGCGCCGCCGCCATCTCGCCCAGGTCGTTGGATGCCATGCCGTACTTGGACTCAAGGTCGGTACCGCACATGTAGACCATGATCGTGACGGTGTCGTTGCCGTTCCCGACGAATTTGGTGTATTTTGCCCGTGAGCCGGAAGCAACCGACGTGTCGATCTTGCTGTATGAGGTCGACGAACCTGTTGAGGATCCTGACGACACGGGGCTGGAACCGCCTCCGGTGATTCCTCCAAGGATATCTGAAAGACCGCCTGACTCTCCGCCGAGCATCCCGGAGACCGTCTCCAGTATGGAGCCGGAGCTTTCTGCCTGAGTCTGCTGCTGGCTACCGGCATCCGTTCCGGTAGAGGCTCCGCCTCCGCCGAGGCACATCTTGAGGACGAACAGGAGGACGATAAGGCCCAGTCCGCCTCCGCCGACGGCACGTACTCCGCCGCCGGAATGGCCGCCGCCCGAGGAACCGCCGCTCCCGCCCGGCTTTCCGTAGCCGCCCGAAGAGCCGACCGGCCCGGTTCCGAGCCCGTCACCCCTCTTGTGCACTCCCGTGCTGTTGTTCGTTACGTGGGTGTCCCTCCCGCGAGGTCTTTTCTGGTCCATAATAACGTTCTCCTTTTGCAAGAATCGGTATTGCTAATATAGTATTCCAAATGATACTCGATTTTCGTCTGCCTTGCAATCGGGAGGGGACATAGAAGAAAGCCGCCTCTAAAGTCCATCTGGGCCTTGCCGCACTAGCCAGCCGCCGGAAAAACTGCTATCATCCTTATATAATTCTTATCATACGCATTATTTTTATGGAGGATACTATGTTTGAACAGTACAAGCTGCCGTTTGCCGCGAATGCATTGGAGCCGCATTTTGACGCGCTGACGATGGAGACCCACCACGGCAAGCACCACGCGACCTATACCAAGACCTTCAACGAGCTGGCCCAGAAGGCGGGCGTTGCAGACATGGAGGTGACGGCCCTGCTTTCCTCTCTGGACAAGGTGGCGGACCCCGCGCTCAGGACGGGCCTCCGCAACAACGGGGGAGGCTTCTTTAACCACAACCTCTATTTTTCGGTGATGGCCCCGAACGCCGGCGGTGCGGCCACGGGCGAGCTTGCAAAGAAGATTGACGAAACCTTTGGGAGCTTCGACGCGTTCAAGGAAAAGATTTCCTCCCTCGCGCTGACCCAGTTCGGTTCCGGCTGGGCATGGCTTTCCGTCGCCAAGGACGGTTCGCTCGTGCTGAGCCAGAGCGCCAACCAGGACAACCCCTACAGCCTGGGGCAGGGGACCACGCCGATCTTCTGCATCGACGTGTGGGAGCACGCCTACTACCTCAAGTTCAGGAACCTCCGCGCGGACTATATAAAAGAATTCTTTACGGTGGTCAACTGGGACAAGGTGAACAGCCTGTACCTGGCGGCCCTTGGCAAGAACTGAGCCGGTGCGCGGCAGGGGAGCGATGCGGAGCGATGAAGAAGGAAGATAAGACCAACGTGATGCGCGTCCTGGACCAGAAGAAGGTGCATTACGAGCTTCATACCTACGAGCCTGATGCCACGATGACCGGTACGCAGATCGCGGCCCTGCTCGGCGAGGACCCCAGGAAGGTCTTCAAGACCCTCGTCACCAAGGGGAAGAGCGGGCAGTATTATGTGTTCGTCGTGCCGGTGGAATGCGTGCTGGAGCTCAAGAAGGCCGCCTCCGCTGCCGGGGAGAAGTCTGTCGCGATGATAGCGCAGAAGGACCTGCTGCAGCTGACCGGCTACGTGCACGGGGGCTGCTCGCCGATTGGGATGAAGAAGCCCTTCTCCACCTTCATCCACGAGACCGCCCGGGAATTCGACAGGATGTACGTCAGCGCGGGCAAGGTCGGCTTCCAGATAGAGCTGGCCCCGCTTGACCTGCAGGCGGTCGTCGGCTGCACTTTCGCGGACATCGTGTGAGCGGGGCTTGCCGAATAAAAAGGGTCCGGGCGTGATGTCGTAAATTCAACAATCATTTTTGGGTGCCGTAAACGGACGTTTTTGGGTGCCGTAAACGGACGTTTAAGGGTGTCCT
>CADBRC010000113.1 GCA_902796985.1 uncultured Spirochaetaceae bacterium | reverse complement strand
TGGATATACCTATGATAAAAATGCAATCTCGGCGAGCGTATGGGGACACCCAGCGGGAATACGTTTTTATACTGTGTGCATCGGTCATATTGATAAATTGCCTCATACAGGGTAGGATGGGGCAAGAAAGAACTATGGACTGCATTATCTTGATGGGAATAAAGCACTGCGGCAAATCCACGCAGGCGAGGCTGCTCTCCCAGAAGCTGGGAATCGCGAGCTATGACACCGACGACATCATCGGGGATATGACCGGCAAAAGTCCCCGCGAGATATACCAGACGGGCGGAAAGGATGCCTTTATGGCTGCCGAGACCGCTGCCTGCAAAAAGCTGGCGGCCCGGCTTGCAGAGAGCGGGGAACGGGCGGTCATAGCAACGGGAGGGGGCGTCTGCTGCAATGAGGCGGCCCTCGCTGCCCTGCGTCCGCTCGGTACGTTCGTGTTTCTGAACGCCCCCGAGCAGGCTGCCGCCGACAGGATCATACGGGAAGCCCGCGAGCTGGAGGGGGGCGGCTTTGAGAACCTGCCCGCCTACATAGCGCGAAAAAGCCCCCGCACCATACTGGAAGTACGTGCGGTTTTTCATGATTTTTATGTGGAGAGGGTTGCCCTTTACTCCCGCGCCGCCGACATAACGGTCGATATGGGGCGGGCGGGCAAGGAAGAGAATGCGGCGAAGATAGCCGCCTTAGTTGCTGGTTAAAAGCTCCTGTTTTCCTTCCGGGGCCTGTACCAGATTGGGAAGGCTCTGATCCTTCCGCCGTATATAGAAATACCTGAAGGGATGCAGGTCCATCGCATTGGACTGCCATCCGCCTATTATCTCCGTGTCGATTACGTGCAGGCTGACGGGGTGGTAAACGGGGATGACCACGCAGTCGTCCAGCAGCATGGACTCAGCCTGGGAGAGCAGCTTGTAATGCTCCGTGCTGCTTGTTGCGACCGAAGCCTGATGGAGCAGGCTGTCGAATTCCTCGCTGTTGTATTTGGCAACGTTGAGCGAGGAGTCGCTCCTGAACAGCTCCAGGAATGCGAGGGGGTCGGCGAAATCCCCGATCCATGAATAGGCGAACAGGTCCGCGTCCCATGTGGGAATCTCAAAGTTGTAGGCTTCCGAAGCCTTTATCTCGCTGACAAGTTCCACGCCGAGCGGCTGCCATGCCTTGGCCAGTATCTGGACAAAGTTTTTCATGAACTCGCTGTCCGTTATGCCGAACTTGATCGTGATTTTTTCCTTCGCACCAAGCCCGGACTTCTCGCGGGCCTTGCGCATCATCATCACTGCATCGTCGCTGTCGTAGTCGTCGAAGCCCGGGACATCCGGGTAGCCGGTCAGGGGGTAGACCAGGGTTGTCGCCGGGACGGTTATGTCCTCGCGGAGCTTGTCGTAGGGAATCGCCTCCAGCAGGGCCTCTCGGATTTCCTGAGTATTCCACTTCTTGCCGTTGAGCTTGAAGAAGATGTAGTAGGTGCCGAACTCAGCGGCGACCTTGATGGCATTGCGGTTGATGATCTTGCTTGCGTTGACGTTGCCTTCGGGAATCCAGTCCACCTTGCCCGTGTTGAACAGGTAGGCGTTCTCGTCCAGGTCGTCGCTCTGGATTATCGTAATGCCGGGGATGAGGATGCTCGCCGCATCCCGGTAGTTCTTGTTCTTGACCAGTTCCAGCCGCCCGTTCTCGTAGGACTTGAGGGTGAAGGCCCCGCTGTAGGAGTCCTTTTTCTTGCTGACTGCGCTAAAGGCATGGTGGCAGAGGATTTTGGGCAGGTGCTCGGCAGGCTCCTCCAGATGGATGACGAGGGTTTTGTCATCGCGGGCCGTAATGCCCACCTCGTCCCGCTTGCCTTTGCCCAGCCGGTAGTTCCGTGCCCCCTCTATGCAGTCCAGAAGGGAAGCGTAGGGCGCGCGGGGGTTGGACAGGAGGTCCAGCCATGACTCGCGGAAGGTGCTTGCGGTGATTTTCTCGCCCGTGCTGAACTTGGCTCCGTCGATTATCGTGAAGGTCCAGCGCTTTTTGTTCCGTGACAGCTTGTAGGACGAGCAGAGTGCATTCTGCGGTTCCAGCGTGACGGGGTTATACGAAAAAAGCCCCTCGTACAGGCCGGACAAAAGCTGCGCCTCCGAGGTGTAGCTTGCCGTCTGGGGGTTCAGATCGTAGGGATGGCCCATCGTCAGCATGACGACGTTGCGCTGCAGGGATTTCTCTACACCCGGGATGTCATCGGACTCCTTGCCCGCCTGGGGGGTGTAGACCGGGGCCGCAAAAGACGGCACCATAAGGACCGCCGCCAGGGCAGCCCTCAAAACGCTTTTCATTTTCATTTCGTTATTCCAAGCTTCTTCATCTGCTCCGCTTCCTCCACGTAGGAGGCATACTCGGAGCGCAGTTGGTTCACCTTGACGAGCGCGTTTTTCAGCGTCGTCAGCTCCATCTTTATGCCTTTTATCTTGGCGCGGTTCACGCCCGACGTATTCTGCTTGAAGTATTCGTCAAGCGCGCCGAGCAGAACCTGTAGTCTCCCGTTCTCCGTCATCTGCTTGTTGACCCAGTTGAACACGAAGTCGTCCGCCTGGGAATTCATCTTCTGGTAATTGGGGCTGTCCGTCGCGCTGAGGGATGTGTAGAACTTTATCCGCTTGGAGAAAGCCGCCATGAAAGAGTTATAGTTAATCAGCTCCCGCTGCTTCTCGTCGGTGCCCTTCTTGTTGATTATGACCTCATACTCCACCTGAGGCTCGGCCATACCGAAGAGGCGGCGGAAGAGCCTTGCGAGCTTCTGCTTGAAGCCCTTGTCCTCCGAGGCGAGGATGTCATGATTGGTGATGACCTTCCCAATGACGATGTTGTACTGGTCGGCCATCGATCCGAGGGAAAGGACGGCCCCCATGATTATCTCATGGACGTTGACGCTTTCCTCAACCTTCTCCGTGGGAAGCTCCTGAACCTTCAGGTGCTGGAGCAGCTTGTTCCTGAGCTCGTCCCTGTTCGGCGCGCTCTCTTCCTTGACAAGTTCCTCAACTATGTCGGCGGAGAAGGGGCGGCGGGGCAGGGCCGTCGGCATCTGCTTCTTTATCTCTTCCATCAGGGCAGAGGCGTTGCCCCTGACATCCGGACCGAGCTTGGCGACGATTTCCTTCCTTATTTCACCCTTGTATCGCTCTTTCTGGAAAAGCCCGATTGCCTTGAGTTCCCGGGTCATCTCCTCCAGGTCCTTGGCTGTCTTCGCAATGCTGTCGAAGAGCATGCCCATCGCGACTCCGCCGCCCTGGGTGGTCGTCTTGAGCTCCATCAGGGCAGATCCGAGTGCCTTGGTATTCGGGCGGGCCGACTCCGGGTTCAATGCTTCCCAGGAGAAGGAGCCGTTGAAGTCCACGAGCTTCTTTATCTTAGCCGTCGGCAGCTGTTCCACTGAGAATTTGACGTAGGTGCAGATGAAGTCTACCATATTCTCGTACTGGCCCAGCCTGATTCCCAGCTGAGTGGCCCTCTCAGCCTCGTTGAACGGAGCCTCGTCAATGGGGCCCACATCGGTAATCTTCTTGTCGTTCTGGTATGGATCCGGCGTGATGAGAGAACGCCTCTGGAGCGCATTGGTGAGGTTCTTCACGAAAATAAGGTGGTTGCGGTAACCTTCCTGTACCTTGGGCAGCACGGTGCTGTTGAACCAGGCGACCTTGTCTTCTACGGCCTTTATAATCCTCGCGTTAAAATCCTCGTTATCTGCACTTCCCATAATGATACATTCCTGTAATAAAATATTCCCCTGCACCTTTATCGGCGTTTTCAGGAGCTTTCCGTATTCATTCCTCCCTATGATATACTAGTTTTGGCATTAGAACAAGAGGGCGTTTCTTTGAAAACGATTTCTTGCCAAAAGAGTGTTTTTTCCTTGACAAATTTCCGTTCTAAACATAAAATTAGATTTATGGACTTACGAACTGTATTGACGCCGGAAACGGTAGAACTTCATTTGAAGGGAACGAAGAAAGAAGAGATTATAGATGAGCTCCTTGATGTCCTTGTGAAGGCAGGGAAAGTCACCGACAAGGATGCGGCGCGGGAGTGCGTCTTGGACCGTGAGCGCAAAATGTCCACGGGTATGAAGCACGGGATCGCCATCCCCCACGGAAAAACGGACACCGTATCCGACCTCGTGGCCTGCATCGGCATTTCCGACAATCCCGTTGACTTCGACAGCCTGGATCAGGATCCCTGCCGTATTTTCATAATGACCCTCTCTCCGGTGAACAAGACCGGGCCGCACCTCCAGTTCCTGGCGGAGGTCAGCCTCCTGTTCAAGTCTGCCGACAAGCGGGTTCAGATTCTTAACACCACGGACAAGGCCGAGATTATCAAAATCCTGACCGAGTAGGGTTCGTTTGCGTAAATTTCAGTTTCAAGTCTCGCGGGATTGTGCCCCTGCGGTTCTTGTTGCTGTTTTTTAGTTTCCATAGTTACAGGCATATCGAACGCCGTTGGCGGGACATGTGCCTGAGTTTTCTCCTTGTTTTCTCCCCCCGTTCCTGTCAGGCGGGGGGAGTTTTTTATGCCCGGAGGACATGGAGCGGACGGGGGCCTTTACCCGCGTCCGCATGCCTTACTGCTCAACCCGCTTTTCGATGGGAACGTACTCGCGCTCGGTGGAGACGTTCTTGTAGGCAGGGCGGTAGATGCGGCCTCCCGCGACCAGCTCCTCGATGCGGTGGGCAGACCAGCCCGCAATGCGCGATATGGCGAACAGGGGCGTGTACAGCTCGCGGGGGATGTTCAGCATCGTGTAGACGAAGCCCGAGAAGAAGTCCACGTTGGAGCATATCTTCTTTTCGCCGCCGTGGAATTCCTCCAGAATCTTCGGGGCGAGCCGCTCGATGATCCGGTAGAGGTTGAATTCCTCCTCGCAGCCCTTTTCCTTTGCAAGCTCCCCGGCCTTGTCGCGGAGCAGGGTCGCCCTCGGGTCGCTTATCGTGTAGACCGCGTGTCCCTGCCCGTAAATCAGCCCCGTGTGGTCGAATGCCTCCTTGCGGGCAATCTTGCGCAGGTACTCTGCAATCTCGTTCTCGTTGCTCCAGTCATGGACGTTCTGCTTGATGTCGTCCATCATTTCCATGACGCGGATGTTCGCGCCTCCGTGCCTGCGGCCCTTGAGCGAGCCGACGGCGGCGGCAATGGCGGAGTAGGTGTCCGTATCCGCCGAGGAGACGACGTGGACTGTCAGGGAGGAGTTGTTTCCTCCTCCGTGCTCGGCGTGCAGGATGAGGGCAAGATCCAGTATCTCGGCCTCGCTCTGGGTGTAGCTCCGGTCGCTGCGGATGAGGCGCAGGAAGTTCTCTGCCGTGGAGAGCTCCGGCACGGGGTTGTGGATGTACATGCTCTTGCCGTCATAGTAGCGGCGCTTGGCCTGGTAGCCGTAGGCCGCCAGCGTGGAGAAGCGGGAGATGAGCTCGATGCACTGGCGGAGGTTGTTGGCGATGTCCCGGTTCTCCGGGTCGGGGTCATACGAATAGGAAGCGAGCACTCCGCGGGCAATCTTGTTCATGATGTCGCAGGAAGGGGCTTTCATTATCATGTCTTCGGTGAAGTTCGGGGGCAGGGTGCGCAGCTCGCCGAGGAACGAAGTGAACTCGTCCAGCTGGGCCTTGGTCGGCAGGTCTCCGAAGAGGAGGAGGTAGACGCACTGCTCGTAGCCGAACTCATGCCGGCTCGCTATGTCGTGAACGATGTCCTCGACGCTGTAGCCGCGGTACATCAGCTTGCCGGGGACGGCGACCTTCTTTCCGTCCTGAACCTCGTAGCCGACAACGTCTCCGATGCGGGTCAGGCCGACCAGGACACCGCGGCCGTCGGCATAGCGCAAGCCCCTCTTGACGTCGTATTTCGCATACAGGCTATAGTCTATGGGGTCGTTTTTCTGCGCCAGGTCGGTGAGTTTGTTGATGAAACCGTTGTTTTCTTCAATAGATTTTTGCATACACAGCCCCTTAGATTTAAAAAATATGCATAATTATACAAAAAAAGCCTGGCTTATGCAAGAAGTCCGTCAGTTTTTGTAGCCTGCCGGTTATACCTAGTGTAAACCCCCGTTTTACACACCCAAAAACGCCCGTTTAACACACCCAAAAACGTCCGTTTAAGGCACCCAAAAACGCCCGTTTAGGGGCAGCCAAAATTTTCCGGGGCCTTTGAAAACGGGCCTTTGACAGATTGCCGGGCTGGATTTATAATCGGATGCAGTATGAGTACGGATACATTGAAACTTTTCCGCGTTGACGACGCGTTCCTGGGCCGTTACCAGAGGCTGGTGACGGGCACGGTCATTCCTTATCAGGAGGACATCCTGAACGACAGGATTCCCGGTGTGGAGAAGAGCCGCGCCGTAGAAAACTACCGTCTTGCCGCCGAAATGAACGAGACGGGCTCCTGTTCTCAGGAATTCTACGGGATGGTCTTTCAGGACAGCGACGTCGCCAAGTGGCTGGAGGCCGCCGCCTACTCGCTCGCGCTCAAGAAAGACGAGGCACTGGAGAAGCGCTGCGATGAGGTGATTGCGCTGATCGGCCGCGCCCAGCAGAAGGACGGCTACCTGAACACCTACTTTACCGTCAAGGAGAAAGGCCGCCGCTGGACCGACCTGCAGGAAGCGCACGAGCTTTACTGCGCGGGCCACATGATGGAGGCCGCCGTCGCGTACTATGAGTGTACGGGCAAGCGCAATCTGCTTGACATCATGTGCCGCATGGCTGACCACATCTACACGCACTTCATCACGGAAAAAGCCCCGGGCTTTCCCGGCCACCCGGAGGTGGAGCTGGCCCTTGTCCGCCTGTACGGGGCGACCGGTGAGAAACGCTACCTGGAACTTGCCCGGCACTTCGTTGACGTGCGGGGCGTGGACAGCGAGTATTTCAAGAAAGAGAGCGAGAGCCGGGGCTGGCAGGTCTGGGGCAGCTGGAACGGCGACAAGGAGTACACCCAGAGCCATGCGCCCGTCCGTGAGCAGGCCGATGCCGTGGGGCATGCCGTCCGCGCGGTCTACCTCTACTCCGGCATGGCCTCCGTCGCGCTTGAGACGGGGGACAAAGAGCTTTTCGCCGCCTGCCGCCGTCTCTGGGAGAGCATTACGAAGCGGCGGATGTACGTTACCGGGGCAATCGGGTCTGCCTACGAGGGAGAAGCCTTTACCAAAGACTACCACCTGCCCAACGACAGCGCCTACGGGGAGACCTGCGCTTCCATCGGCCTCATTTTCTTTGCCCGCAGGATGCTGGAACTGGAAAAAAAGGGCGGGTATGCCGACGTGATGGA